>NZ_JAVIXS010000043.1:0-1968 GCF_031324065.1 Chryseobacterium metallicongregator | reverse complement strand
TGACTAATCACGAAGATAATAATTTTTTAAAGCAATTCACAACATGAACAATAATCTTCTCTTATTTCTAGTTGCTGTGACTAATCACGAAGATAATAATTTTTGAAAGCAATTCACAACGACATTTCACTTCTGCTATATCATCAATATGCTGTGACTAATCACGAAGATAATAATTTTTGAAAGCAATTCACAACTGTAGCTGGTTACTTTGATAAACTCACCATGCTGTGACTAATCACGAAGATAATAATTTTTGAAAGCAATTCACAACTATCGGACCAAACACATTCCTGATTTGAATGCTGTGACTAATCACGAAGATAATAATTTTTGAAAGCAATTCACAACGACTTGATCGATAATATCTCTCACGTAAAAGCTGTGACTAATCACGAAGATAATAATTTTTGAAAGCAATTCACAACTATTGAGTTTTTTAATAAAAATAAATACATGCTGTGACTAATCACGAAGATAATAATTTTTGAAAGCAATTCACAACTATACCAATATGCAATTCCAAAAATATCTTGCTGTGACTAATCACGAAGATAATAATTTTTGAAAGCAATTCACAACAGGAACAACCGCGGTTATTGACATTGTTTTGCTGTGACTAATCACGAAGATAATAATTTTTGAAAGCAATTCACAACACTGAACCGCTATTGGAATAGCTCCGTTTGGCTGTGACTAATCACGAAGATAATAATTTTTGAAAGCAATTCACAACTATAATAACATTCCCCCCTGTGCCATCTAAGCTGTGACTAATCACGAAGATAATAATTTTTGAAAGCAATTCACAACAATAAAAAATGGATTTATGGAAATTAGAAAGCTGTGACTAATCACGAAGATAATAATTTTTGAAAGCAATTCACAACGATTTTATGGAGCCATGCAGATCTTTATTGGCTGTGACTAATCACGAAGATAATAATTTTTGAAAGCAATTCACAACATGTTAGAACAGACTTTACGCATGTTCGGTGCTGTGACTAATCACGAAGATAATAATTTTTGAAAGCAATTCACAACCCAGTTTCGCCACCCTCTTGTTTTGCAGGTGCTGTGACTAATCACGAAGATAATAATTTTTGAAAGCAATTCACAACCTTTTTTGGCGTATAATAAAATTTGGTTAGGCTGTGACTAATCACGAAGATAATAATTTTTGAAAGCAATTCACAACCGGTTCTACGTAGTGCCATTTACAAACGGTGCTGTGACTAATCACGAAGATAATAATTTTTGAAAGCAATTCACAACTTACCCATGTGGTAAGTGTTATGAGTGTAGGCTGTGACTAATCACGAAGATAATAATTTTTGAAAGCAATTCACAACCCTTGGCACAATAGTTCTGTTGAWTTCAAAGCTGTGACTAATCACGAAGATAATAATTTTTGAAAGCAATTCACAACATTGAAGTAATCCACCTTTGCTCCATATCCGCTGTGACTAATCACGAAGATAATAATTTTTGAAAGCAATTCACAACAGCCTGTCTTTTTTAAGCAAGCTGTTATTAGCTGTGACTAATCACGAAGATAATAATTTTTGAAAGCAATTCACAACCATCTGAATATTTACAAAAAGACATTGATTGCTGTGACTAATCACGAAGATAATAATTTTTGAAAGCAATTCACAACCATCTGAATATTTACAAAAAGACATTGATTGCTGTGACTAATCACGAAGATAATAATTTTTGAAAGCAATTCACAACATGCGGAAAGTAATTATAAATTAAATGATGGCTGTGACTAATCACGAAGATAATAATTTTTGAAAGCAATTCACAACAGTATCATTGGAGTCAAAATTGATAGTTGTGCTGTGACTAATCACGAAGATAATAATTTTTGAAAGCAATTCACAACACTGTAATTAGTGGTTACAGGTAATGACCAGCTGAGACTAAACACCAAGATAATAATTATTGAAAGCAATTCACAAC
>NZ_JAVIXS010000042.1:0-854 GCF_031324065.1 Chryseobacterium metallicongregator | reverse complement strand
CCCCCCACCACCACCCCCCCCCCCCCCCCCCCACACCCCCCCCCCCCCCCCCCCCCCCCCCCCCCCCCCCCCCCCCCCCCCCCCCCCCCGCCCCCCCCCCCCCCCCCCCCCCCCCCCCCCCCCCCCCCCCCCCCCCCCCCCCCCCCCCCCCCCCCCCCCCCCCCCCCCCCCCCCCCCCCCCCCCCCCCCCCCCCCCCCCCCCCCCCCCCCCCCCCCCCCCCCCCCCCCCCCCCCCCCCCCCCCCCCCCCCCCCCCCCCCCCCCCCCCCCCCCCCCCCCCCCCCCCCCCCCCCCCCCCCCCCCCCCCCCCCCCCCCCCCCCCCCCCCCCCCCCCCCCCCCCCCCCCCCCCCCCCCCCCCCCCCCCCCCCCCCCCCCCCCCCCCCCCCCCCCCCCCCCCCCCCCCCCCCCCCCCCCCCCCCCCCCCCCCCCCCCCCCCCCCCCCCCCCCCCCCCCCCCCCCCCCCCCCCCCCCCCCCCCCCCCCCCCCCCCCCCCCCCCCCCCCCCCCCCCCCCCCCCCCCCCCCCCCCCCCCCCCCCCCCCCCCCCCCCCCCCCCCCCTTTTTTCATGATAAGTCGACCACAGATATCTACACTTATGCGATAGTCGGCAGAGTCAGTTGTGTATTAGATACAGTCTATATCCTGATATCCTTATCTGCTGAAAATCTTTGATTTTCTTGCGCCTTAAAAAACATATCAATATTTAAAAACTTTGCGCCTTTGCGCTTAAAACAAAATAATAAGCCATTGTATTAATCAGTAAGAATAAATACTTTTTCTGGGAGCACGTGAAAACGTGCWTTTTTTTATGATGATCAATCTGCTTATTTTTGTTTGGAAATCTCAAAGACGCAA
>NZ_JAVIXS010000041.1:0-603 GCF_031324065.1 Chryseobacterium metallicongregator | reverse complement strand
CAAAAACAAAAAAGACTCACTGTTTTCCAGTAAGTCTTTAAGTGGGCGCGAAAGGATTCGAACCTTTATCGTCCCGATTGAAATCGGGATGGCCTATCCAATTTGATTAATCATTGGTTGTTTGAAGGTAAATAAAAACAAAAAAGACTCACTGTTTTCCAGTAAGTCTTTAAGTGAGCGCGAAAGGATTCGAACCTTTGACCGTCCCGATTGAAATCGGGATGGTCTATCCAATTTGATTAATCATTGGTTGTTTGGGGGTAAATAAAAAACAAAAAAGACTCACTGTTTCCAGTAAGTCTTTAAGTGAGCGCGAAAGGATTCGAACCTTTGACCGTCCCGATTGAAATCGGGATGGTCTATCCAATTTGATTAATCATTGGTTGTTTGGGGGTAAATAAAAAACAAAAAAGACTCACTGTTTCCAGTAAGTCTTTAAGTGAGCGCGAAAGGATTCGAACCTTTGACCGTCTGCTTAGAAGGCAGATGCTCTATCCAGCTGAGCTACGCACCCTAAATTTTATAAGTCGGGGCGGCAGGATTCGAACCTGCGACCTCCTGGTCCCAAACCAGGCGCGATGACCGGACTACGCTACGCCCCGA
>NZ_JAVIXS010000040.1:0-799 GCF_031324065.1 Chryseobacterium metallicongregator | reverse complement strand
TTTTTGCATAAGCCAAATTTACCATTAATTTTTTTGAACGGGCTAAAGCCCGCTCCTACTGAATTAATCAGATCAATTATTTATGTAATATATGGATTGATACTGTTAGATTCGCACAGATAGTTGTATATATTTTCTTTGCTGAGTGCAACGCCTTTGCGAACGATTTTAAAGCTATGAATAAAACTTTGTGAGCTTTGCGTTGTATTCATAAGTTTTGGCTAAAGCCAATTGATCTATTATTTTTTTTGAACGGGCTAAAGCCCGCTCCTACTGAATTAATCAGATCAATTATTTATGTAATATATGGATTGATACTGTTAGATTCGCACAGATAGTTGTATATATTTTCTTTGCTGAGTGCAACGCCTTTGCGAACGATTTTAAAGCTATGAATAAAACTTTGTGAGCTTTGCGTTGTATTCATAAGTTTTGGCTAAAGCCAATTGATCTATTATTTTTTTTGAACGGGCTAAAGCCCGCTCCTACTGAATTAATCAGATCAATTATTTATGTAATATATGGATTGATACTTTTAGATTCGCACAGATAGTTGTATATATTTTCTTTGCTGAGTGCAACGCCTTTGCGAACGATTTTAAAGCTATGAATAAAACTTTGTGAGCTTTGCGTTGTATTCATAAGTTTTGGCTAAAGCCAATTGATCTATTATTTTTTTTGAACGGGCTAAAGCCCGCTCCTACTGAATTAATCAGATCAATTATTTATGTAATATATGGATTGATACTGTTAGATTCGCACAGATAGTTGTATATATTTTCTTTGCTGAGTGCAACGC
>NZ_JAVIXS010000004.1:0-259956 GCF_031324065.1 Chryseobacterium metallicongregator | reverse complement strand
GATTTATAGTCTATGGTTACTAATAAACCAAGTGCTTTATGCGCAGTGAAGGTTTTGTCTTTGTGAAAGTTTTTATCGCTTAAAAACGCAATAAGCTTCAGGCTTCAGTCCTAATGCTTAAAGCTATATACAACCTTTAGGGTGGTTTTAGCGGTGGGGCTCACCTGTTCCCATTCCGAACACAGAAGTTAAGCCCACCAGCGCCGATGGTACTGCTAACGCGGGAGAGTAGGCCGCCGCCAGTTTTTATTTTATTTTTAAAAAACCTTTATCTTTACGATAAAGGTTTTTTTTGTTGTATACCTACATCAACAGACACATAAGTAATCAGCAATGAGCAATGAGTAATGAGTAATGAGTAATAGATAATAAGTCACTATGACTAATCTCCGTTGTCTTTATGCCTCCAGCTTCCTGCTTCCTGCTTCCAGCCCTCTTTTTTCTATTCTTTAACTAACAATTGGTCTTTGCCTTCAATACTATTCTTTATTCCAGCCAAATCCTGTCACTCCGTAGGAGTCTAAACAAAGTTCTTCGGTAGAATTAAAATAACAGAAATATAATTTTTTCTTAATTAAGATGCTTCGACTCAGCTCTGCTAAAAAACTTACACATTATCCTGCCATCTTACTTCCTTTAAACCTCTCATACATTACCCTTGATTCTTAGGGAATGACACATCTGAAATAATGGCTTCTCCATTCAATCTATAGCACCTAACGGAAAAGAATAAATTACATAAGGTCAATATCATGCATTAAATTTCACCATATGTGGAAAAATTGATATTTTAGTGAAGCGTTATCCGAAAAGCTTAAATAGAGTAGGAAACAACTAAAACTAAAATAACTATGAAAAATCTAGTGAAGATTTCAAGAGAGAGTTTAAAATCATTAAAAGGAAGTGGAGGACCTACATGTCCTGATGATCCTGCATTTGGAATGTGCTATCCTCCAGGCTGGCCAAATGGAATTTGCATGACTAAGTATCAATGCTGCATCAGACTTGGAAATCCTGTCGAATTTTGTAAAGAAGAATATCTGTCTTAAATTATAATTAAGACTTTTAAATAATAAGAACGCGGCTATCCCAAACTGAGATAGCCGCGTTTATTTTCTTATTTAGGAATCATCATACCTGTATTACACCTAAGTTGAATTTCTCAGTGATAGGAGCATTATTAGCAGCTTCAATTCCCATAGAAATCCATTTTCTGGTATCTGCAGGATTAATGATGGCATCTGTCCATAATCTTGCAGCTGCATAAGTAGATTCAGTTTGTTTCTGATATTTTTTAGAAATCGTATCCAGAATTTCATTGTGCTCTTCTTCCGAAATTTCTTTTCCTTGTTTCTTCAATGTTGATTCCTGAATCTGAGCTAATACTTTTGCAGCTTGTGCACCTCCCATTACTGCTAAGTCAGCCCATGGCCATGCCACAATTAATCTCGGATCATAAGCTTTTCCACACATTGCATAATTACCTGCTCCATAAGAGTTACCCGTAATAATCGTGAACTTAGGTACAACAGAATTGGAAACTGCATTTACCATTTTAGCTCCATCTTTGATAATTCCTCCATGTTCTGATTTGGAGCCTACCATAAATCCGGTAACATCCTGTAAGAAGATTAAAGGTATCTTTCTTTGGTTACAGTTGGCAATGAATCGGGTAGCTTTGTCTGCAGAATCAGAGTAGATTACTCCTCCAAACTGCATTTCTCCTTTTCCACTTTTAACGAGCTTTCTCTGATTGGCTACAATTCCTACAGACCAGCCATCAACTCTTGCCGTTGCACAGATAATACTTTTACCGTAGTCTGGCTTATATTCTTCATATTCGGAGTTATCCACAATACACTTGATAATTTCGTAAGTATCATATTGTTCAGCTCTTGAAACCGGCATAATTCCGAATATATTTTCCGGGTTTTCTTTTGGTGGAAAACCTTCTATTCTGTCAAAGCCTGCTTTTTCAGTACTTCCAATAGATTTCATGATGTTTTTGATTCTGTTCAAAGCATCTTTATCATCTTTAGCTTTATAATCTGTTACACCTGAAATAGAGCAGTGAGTGGTAGCTCCGCCTAATGTTTCGTTATCGATACTTTCTCCGATAGCTGCTTTTACAAGATAGCTTCCGGCAAGGAAAATAGAACCTGTTTTATCCACAATCATAGCCTCGTCGCTCATAATGGGAAGATAAGCTCCTCCAGCTACACAACTCCCCATAACGGCAGAGATCTGGATGATACCCATAGAACTCATTTTAGCATTATTTCTGAAAATTCGTCCAAAATGTTCTTTATCAGGAAAGATCTCATCCTGCATAGGAAGGTAAACACCTGCAGAGTCTACCAGATAAATAATAGGAAGTTTGTTTTCCATGGCAATTTCCTGTGCTCTCAGGTTTTTCTTTCCTGTGATAGGGAACCATGCACCAGCTTTTACTGAGGCATCATTAGCAACTACAATACATTGTCTTCCGGAAACGTAGCCAATAACTACTACTACACCTCCGCTAGGACATCCTCCATGTTCCTGATACATTTCATATCCTGCAAATGCACCCACTTCTATGGAATCTGAATTTTTATCGAGAAGATAATCTATTCTTTCTCTTGCTGTCATTTTTCCTTCATCACGAAGCTTTTGAAGCCTCTTCTCACCACCTCCTTTTTTGATCTCAGTGAGTATGCGATTTATTTCAGATAATTTTAATCTGTTCTGATCTTCTCGTTTATTGAATTCGATGTCCATAAAATTTTCAATTTTTTACGCTTAAAGATACTATTTTTATGAGGAATACGAATTGGAAGTAAAACAGATGTTTAATTATTTGGTTTTTAGTAATTTGTGAAATTTTTAACTAAAAAATATTTTCAAATAATTTATATTTTTTCTAACTTTACATAAGAGTAATGGAGGGTGATAACCTCTGAAAATTACTCTGTTCCTAGTTTATTTTTTTAATAGTTTATTATTTGAAGGCCCTGAAAGTTTAACACATTTTCAGGGTTTTTTTATGATCAAACTGTAAACACTAGTAATATTTTCTATATTCTACAATATTGAGATCAGTGGTATCATTTTTATATTTTTTGTATTTTTTTGCAGTAATGAAGCCTAGTTTCTCCGGAATTTTTTTGCTGGCTATATTTTCTTCATCCACAGGATACAAAATATACTCAAAGGTAAAATTCTTTTCCAGGAATTCTATGAGGGTCGTTATGATTTCAGTTCCTAATCCTTTTCCTTGAGAGTTCTTTTTTAACCATAATCCAAGCTCAACAGATTCCTCTGTTATATTATGAATGCCGCAACAGCCCACAAAATCTTTATCGGAATCCAGAGCCACCATTACCAGATCTGTATTTTGTGACAAAGTTCTTTTTGATTCGTCAACAAAGTTGATTATATCCTGTCTATTCCCTTGCGGGTTAAAAGGCATATATCTGGTGACATCATTTGTGAAATGCTCTAGAATATCATCTATATGTAAGTCTTCAACAGGACTTAAAGTCAGATGTTTTGTTTTGATTTCAATGCCCGGGCTTAATATCATAATTAGTTGGTTGATCTTTTTATTAAATTAATAGAAAGTGTTCTGAATTAAGAGTAAAGCTATTAAAAACTTTATTTATTATCTTTTTATTACTGTAAATTTATCTTTTTTTATAAGATTTATAAAAGCGTATTTGTAAATTTGCACGTTAAAATAAAAAGGGGATAGGTTATGCATAAATTGGCACTTTTCAGGTTGCATTTAATAGTTTTTTTATGGGGGTTCACTGCAATTTTGGGAAAATTGATTCAGGCCAATGCTCAGATTCTTGTATTTTACAGAATGTTGTTTGCCTCTATTTTTCTTTACGTATTCATCAGGATTTTTAAAAAGGAGAGCATAAAGGTTTCCAAAAAAATATTTTTTCAACTGGCAGCAATAGGTTTTGCGATGGCACTCCATTGGTACTGCTTTTTTTACTCTATTAAAGTTTCCAATGTTTCTATTGCGCTAAGCTGCCTTTCTTTATCTACTCTTTTTGCCTCAATTTTGGAGCCTATTATTTTCAAAAGGAAAATTGATGCATCTGAAGTAATCATGGGAACTGTTATTGTGGCCTGTATACTATTGATCTTTAAGACAGAATTTCATTTTAAAGAAGGTATTATTTATGGAATTCTGTGTGCCATATTCGGGACTATTTTTTCTGTTTTTAATGGTAAGATGTTTGGGAAAACAAGTTCGGGGAACATTATTTTTTATGAAATCTTCTGTGGTTGGTTCATTTTAATGTTATTTTATTTGCTTTCAGGGCAAATTTTTCAAATGAATGAAATAAACTACAGAGATCTGGCGTTAATATGCTTGTTAGCCAGTGTTTTTACTGCTTTTCCAATGCTGGAATCGGTGAATTTAATGAAATATATATCACCTTTTACTTTAATTTTAACAGTTAATTTAGAACCAGTCTACGGAATTATACTAGCTTTTTTTATCTTTGGGGAATCAGAACATATGAGTCCTATATTTTATATTGCGTCAGGTGTTATGATACTGGCAATCATTGCAAATGGATTAATAAAAGCCAGAAAAACTAAAAACTTAAACTAAGCATCAAATTTATATGATGAAAAAATATTTTTTACTTGCATTTTTACTGCTGTTTGGGCTTTCTCAATCTCAGATTATCAGGAAATATTCCAATGAATTCTTAAATATCGGAGCCGGAGCAAGAGGACTTGCCATGGGAGGAGCAGTAATTACCAATCAGGATGACGTATATTCTCCTATGTGGAACCCTGCAGGTTTAATGTCAATCGAAAGAGATTGGCAAGGAGCTGCAATGCATGCGGAATACTTTGAATCCATTGCAAAATATGACTATCTGGCCTATGCAAAAGTACTTGAAGAAGGTGTTTTTGGAGTTTCGGTAGTAAGGCTTGGAGTAGATAATATTTTGAATACTACCCAAATGATCGATTCTGAAGGGAATATCGATTATGATAAAATTACCAAGTTTTCCCAATCCGATTATGCTGCTATTCTTTCATATGCTTTCAGACCGGGAGGAAATCCAAAATTGGATGTTGGGGTGAATGCTAAAATTGTTTACAGAAATGTAGGTAAATTTGCGAATGGCTATGGTTTTGGTTTCGATGTGGGGGCAATTTATAAGGCAGATAACGGATGGAAATTCGGAGGTATGGTGAGAGATATTACGACTACTGTAAACTTCTGGACGATTAATCAGAAAGAACTTTCTACTGTTGTAAACGGGGAAGAATTTAACCCTGCTCCTAAAGATAAACTGGAACTTACAATGCCTAAGCTGAATGTAGGTGCCAGCAAATTATTCGAAATCAATAGCAGTGTGTATGTGTTACCGGAAGCAGGTATTAATGTTGATTTTGCTAAAACTGCATCATTAATTTCAACAGATTTTGCAAGTATCAGTCCCTATGCAGGAGCTGAATTGGGATATCAGAAAATGATTTTTGTAAGATTGGGGATCAATAGATTCCAGTCTATTACAGATATAGAAGACCTTAAAAGAAAAGTTTCTTTCCAGCCGAGTGCAGGTCTTGGAATCAGATATAGAGGACTTACACTGGATTATGCAATTACGAATTCAGGAATTGGTGGATCTAATTTCTATTCCAACTTCTTCTCATTAAAACTGGATATGGGAGCATTTAGAAACGATTAAAATTATAAAAATGAAAAAGTTATCAATATTGGTGATGGCTGTTTGTTCAACAATAGCTTTTGCACAAAAGGTTTCGGATTATAAATATGTTGCAGTTCCCGAAAAATTTCAGACTTTCAGCGGAGATTACGGATTGAAAAACTCTTTTCTTAAAGCTCTGACAGAAAGAAAGTATATAATTCTTCCTATCATTAAAGATAACTGGCCATCTGAAGCCAAAACCAATTATTGTAATGTGGTTACAGCAGATGTTCTAAATGATAAAAGTATATTTAAAAATAAACTGATATTGCAATTTAAAGATTGTAATAACAATTTGATACTGGAATCTAAAGGGAGTTCAAATATTAAAGAATTTGAAGAAGGACTTGGTGAAGCATTGAAGCAGGCTTTGATAAAAGTACCGGCCTCCAATCCCGTTGCGTTATTACCTGCATCTAATAATAGTGTTCAACATACATCTCCTGATCCTGTAGTATCTGTAGCCTCTACAACAACTCCGGAGGCAAGTAATTATTCGAACGGAAAACTGGATCTTCAGAAAATACAGATTGATCCTAACCAGTTTATTTTGGCAAAGTCTGGCAGCTCAGTACCATTTGCCGTTTTCAAAGCAACTTCAAAAAATTCTGTTTTCCTTGTAAAAATGGCTGATGGAAATACAACTATCGGATATTTTGAAAATGGGAATATTGTAATAGATGTTCCACAGACAGATGGAAGATATGTCAAAAAAGTTTTTGCAGCAAAATAATTAATAAAAATTAATAAGTATAAAAGGCTCTTGAAAAAGAGCCTTTTATAATATATATGTTGATGTGTTTTTCTTTTTTTATAGATATGGAAGTTAATCTAACCATTCATAATGCAAATAAGATGGTGGAAGTATTTATAAAATGAGTAAAATTTTCGTAGTATTATTGTTATTAGTTGACAACTCTAATTTATGAAAAAAATACATATAATAATATTTTTTAATAAAATATTTATTTATTCGTGTATTTTGTTGTTGTGTTTGTTTTGTATTAAAAGGATTTTTGGTTTTTGTCCCATTTTGATAAAATGGTAAATTCTAATGAAATTTATCAATAAACAACCTTTTATTGGTAAGAACTTAACTATTGCGCTATGTCAGATTATTAACTAGCATTAAAAAATTCCCAAATTACCTTAGCCTTACTCTTACCTAGAATTTCTTCCAGGGTTTCCAGATTAGCTTCTTTGATGCGTTTTACAGACTTCAGTTTAGACAGGAGTAATTCAATAGTTTTTTCTCCTACGCCAGGAATTTCTTCCAGCTCAGATTTTATAGTAGAATTTTTCCTTCTCGTTCTGTGATGTTTTACCCCAAATCGGTGGGCCTCATCACGTACACGCTGAAGGATTTTCAATGTTTCAGATTTTTTATCCAGATATAAAGGAATAGGATCCTCCGGGAAGAATATTTCTTCCAGCCTCTTGGCGATCCCTACAATCGTAATTTTTCCATAAAGACCTAATAACCTCAGGCTTTTTACAGCAGAAGAAAGTTGTCCTTTCCCACCATCAATCAGAATTAGCTGAGGAAGACTTTCTCCTTCGTCAAGCATTCTTTTGTAACGGCGGTAGATTACTTCTTCCATGGTTGCAAAATCATTTGGCCCTTCTACCGTTTTAGGATGGAAAATTCTGTAATCTGCTTTACTTGGTTTTCCATCTTTAAAAACAACACATGCAGACACAGGATTGGTTCCTTGAATATTTGAGTTATCAAAACCTTCAATATGCCTTGGCTCTACCGGCATTCTCAGAAGTTTTTGCATTTCAGCCATGATTCTGTTGGTATGCCTTTCAGGATCTACAATCTGAACCTGCTTCAGCTTTTCCAGACGGTATTCTTTAGCATTCTTTTCAGAAAGCTCCACAATTCTTTTTTTGTCTCCTACTTTAGGAACAATCAGCTTTACATTGGGAATTTCTACAGACAAATGGAAGGGTAAGAGAACTTCTTTAGAATCTGAAGAAAATTTCTGCCGGATTTCTATTAATGCTTCTTCCATAATATCCTCATCCGTTTCTTCAAGAATCTTTTTGATTTCTGTGGTAAAACTCTGGATAATATTTCCGTTTCTTATCTTAAAGAAATTGACATATGCTGCGGTTTCATCACTTGTCATTCCGAAAACATCCACATCATCAATATTCGGATTAACAACCGTGTTTTTAGCCTGATAATCTTCAAGAATATCCAGTCTTTCCTTAATGATCTGAGCCTCTTCAAACTTCAGGTTGGAAGCAAGTTTCATCATCTGATTCACCAGATAATCTTTTGCTTTCCGGAAATCCCCTTTGATAATTCCACGGATGGCATCTATTTTTTCGTCATAATCTTCCTTACTTTCAAGATCTTCACATGGCCCTTCACAGTTTTTGATGTGGTATTCCAGGCAGACCTTATATTTTCCATCCGCAATTTTGGATGGAGAAAGATTCAGGTTACAGGTTCTAAGCTTATAAATATGTTTTATAGTATCCAGCAATATCTTTGCAGGGCGTACTTTTGCATAAGGTCCATAATATTCTGATCCATCTTTTATGACATTTCTTGTCAGAAAAATTCTTGGAAAATCTTCATTTTTGATGCAGATCCATGGATAAGTTTTATCATCCTTCAGCATGACATTATAAAACGGCTGATGCTCTTTAATCAGGTTATTTTCCAATAATAGGGCATCATATTCACTGTTTACAATCGTCGTTTCCAGCCGTTGGATTTTGCTGACCATTATTTTGATCCTGTATCCGGAAAGGTTTTTGTTGAAATAAGAGAGAACCCTCTTTTTAAGATTTTTAGCTTTCCCAACATACAAAAGCTGTTCATTTTTATCGTAATAACGATAAACACCGGGTTCGGATGGTAAGGTTTTGAGCTGTAGTTCTAAAGAAGGATTCATATAACAAAATTAAGGAAACTTTCCCTATTTAAAAAAGAAAAACCTGCAGATGGCTCTACAGGTTTTATTTTATGGTTCAAAGTATTTTATCCGTTTGCCATTGCAGTATATTCACTTACAAGAAAACTGAAGTAATCCCATTCTACAGAGTTTTTAGGATATTTTTTCATGAAATCCTGATTGTCTCCAAATAGAAAATCATAATTGTCTTCAAAATCATCTTTATGCAGCCACATTACCTTGTTGCCCTTTTTTACATAATAAGATTTGATAACCCCGCCCCCAAGCTGTGGAGAGCCCATTACAGAAAACCCTGTAGTTTCTTTAGCTCTGGGATCGTGATATACTGAAATAATATCATCAAAACCAGGATTGATAACCTGCATCAGGAATTCCTTATCATCTTTTTTGTTCTTTAGAGAAACAGTCTGGTTGACAAAATAAATTCTATCATTATTGGTGTTTTTCGTCAATTTCTTAGTTCCGAAGTTTCTTATATTCCCCATGTATTTTGCCACTTTTGCAAACTTCTCAGCATTGCTTGGGTACACATACATCTCATTGATCTGATCAGCATTGAAAGTGGCGTTCTTTTTGGTGATACTGTCCTTAATTGCAACTTCGTAGATCTGTCCTTTTTTGGTTTCAATCTTATTACAGAAACCTTTGTAGGTAGTTCCGTCTTTTAAGATAATGGTAGATGTTTTCTTGGGAGATGGAGTATTAAAACCTTCATTAAAAAGGTAAGTTTCCATTTTTTTGATGTCCTCTTTAGAGTATTTTACTTTCTGCGCGAAAGCAGTTGTGCTTGCTACACATACAGCAAGTAGTAGAGTTTTCAGTCTCATGTATTATTGTTTTTAATTTTCGGGGCTAAAAATAGTAAATTATTTCGCTTGTTTTATAAAAATATAGAAGATTGAAATTTAGCTTTTCCAATTATTGTTAAATGCGTAATTTTAAGGAAATTTTTTAGAAATGATATACGGAGTAGATGTTTTTACTTTCCATGATGTTCTGGAAATATGTAAAAAACCTAATAAAGCCAAGCTAAACAAAGCTGCAAAAGAACAAATTTTAAAATCTCAGAAAAACGTACAGAAAATAGTAGAGTCAGACAGATGCGTATATGGAATCAATACAGGATTCGGACCATTGTGTGATACTAAAATTTCAGCGGACGAAACCGCTCAGTTACAATATAATCTAATCATTTCTCACGCAGTGGGAGTAGGAAAGCCTATTGATAAAGAGCTTTCCAAGATCATGATGATTGCCAAAGTGCATGCTCTTTCGAAAGGATTTTCAGGTGTTTCCCTGGAAGTTATTGAAAGAATGATTCTGATGCTTGAGAAAGATATCATTCCGGTAGTTCCTGAACAAGGATCTGTAGGAGCTTCAGGAGACCTTGCTCCATTAGCACATCTTGTACTGCCTTTATTGGGTTTAGGACAAGTTTGGGAAGGAGATCAGGTTTCTGATACGATGGAGGTTTTGAAAAAACATGACCTTGAACCATTAGCTTTAGGTCCAAAAGAAGGATTGGGATTGATCAACGGTACACAGTTTATCCTTGCTCATGCAATCAAAGGGCTGGAGAAGTTTGAGTACTTACTAGACCTTGCTGATATGACAGCTGCTATGAGTCTAGAAGCGTACAGAGGTTCAGCAAGCCCTTTCAAAAAAGAGCTTCATGAGATCAGACCTTTTGAAGGCAGTAAAAAAGTTGCTGCAAGAATGCTTAAGTTCTTAAAGGGATCAGAAAATATGAAAGCTCATGAAGATTGTGAAAGAGTTCAGGATCCTTATTCCATGAGATGTGTACCACAGGTTCACGGAGCCAGCAGAAATGCTTTTGAGCATCTTAAGGGAATGGCAGAAACAGAATTGAACTCCGTAACAGACAACCCGATTGTACTTAGTGCTGAAGAATCTATTTCAGGTGGAAACTTCCACGGACAGCTGATGGCATTGCCTTTAGATTATGCTACATTAGCAGCTGCAGAACTAGGGAATATTTCAGACAGAAGAAGCTATTTATTATTAGAAGGAAAATATGGACTTCCAAGATTATTAACGGAAAGCTCAGGATTAAATTCCGGGTTTATGATCCCTCAGTACACTTCTGCAGCTTTGGTTACAGAGAATAAAACATTATGTTTCCCTGCATCAGCAGACTCTATTCCTACAAGTTTAGGTCAGGAGGATCATGTTTCTATGGGAAGTATTTCAGGTAGAAAATTCAATCAGGTTCTTGGAAATCTTGTGAATATTCTGTCTGTTGAGCTGATGTTTGCAGCTCAGGGACTTGAGTTCAGAAGACCAGCGAAATGCTCTAAAGTAATTGAAGAAAACTTTACGATTCTTCGTTCCAAAGTTGCCAAACTGGAAGACGACAGACTGATCGGTAAAGATATGCTGGCTATTGCAGAGCTGATCAATGAGAGAAAGTTTATTGTCAACTAATATAAAATAAAACAAAGGCTTCCGAAAGGGAGCTTTTTTTTGTTTTCACAAATCTTTTAATTATTAAATTTTTTAATCTTTTAATCAAACAAAATGTATATCGTCAGAACCGATTCCGCCAACACAGATTTTCAAAATCTAGTAAAATCCCTTGATGCTACTTTAGCTGAACATAATGGTGAAAATGATGACTTCTTTGCTCAGTTCAATATAATAGATACGATCAAAAACTGCGTCGTTGCTTATATAGATGATATTCCTGCAGCCTGCGGAGCATTCAAACCATTTTCAGAAGATACCGTAGAAATAAAAAGAATGTTTACCCATCCGGAATTCAGAAAAAAAGGATTGGGCTCAGCGATTGTAAAAGAACTCGAAAACTGGGCAGCAGAATTGAATTTTAAAAAAGCAGTATTGGAAACTTCTCAAGACCTTAAAAGTGCAATCTCTGTGTACGAAAAAAGTGGTTTTTACAAAATACCGAATTATGGACAATACGTTGGAATAGAGCAAAGTGTCTGCTACGGGAAAGTATTGTAATTTAATATTCGTGTAATGCTAAATTCATTTTTTTTCAGTTCTTAATTCCCGTTAAAGTGTTATATTGTAGATCCAACCAAAATTATAACATATGAAAAAAACTGTATTCCTATTGGCAATATTTTTTGCTCTAAACTCTTGTTCCAGAGAAGAACTTCAGAACGAAAATGTAAAAACAGAAATGGCTCAGAAAGATCCGTTGACGGCCAAACAGATCAACGAAAGGATCAACCAGGCAATTAAAACGGACGGTACTTTTAATTGGAAGAATGAATCCGATCATTTTGTATGGAGTGCTATTTTCCGTGGAAATAAAATGGTATCTATTGGTTTTGGAGCTTCTAAAGATGATTTTGACAGAAGTAAATCTCCAAACAGCAGTGATATGGAAAAAGAAGTTCTTTCTGTGATCAAAAAATATGAAGGAAAAGAGGAGCGAAATTTCCTTCTTCTTTCAGATCAGTATCTTAATCAGATGGACGTTGTAATTGAAAACGAGGAAACTGTTTCCGCTCTTCGACAAATGAAAAACATCCGATATGTAGAACCGGCAGATTATCATTATTTTGAATTTGAAGCTCAATATAATGCAGCTGCAAAATCTTCAGGAAGTGGTTCGTCAGGATGCGGATTTTCATCATCTGTATTAAGTACAGCAGATTATACTTCAACGACGCCAAGTGCAAAAATACCTTGGGCTTTTGCTAAGCATAATATTCCTGATGCATGGAGCTACAGCACAGGTGCAGGTGTTACCATAGGACTTATTGATACAGGTGTTTCTCCTGAACAGACTTTGTTGGGAGGAAGTTTTAATAATGGAGCTTCTTCAGGAAGAACGATCAGTAAATATGGAGTATATAATTCAGATGGATCCGGAGACCAGTGTGGACACGGAACAAAAATGGCCTCTGTAATGGCAGCACCGAGAAATAATGCAGGATTACCTGTAGGAGTAGCTTATAATGCTAATCTTATTGCCTACAGAGCAGCAGAAAATGTTGTTCTTGAAACTTCCAGTGAACAAACTGCTGTAAAAACAGCTTTCACAGAATTGGGTAACAATACCAGTGTAAAAATCATCTCTATGTCAATGGGGCATATCTTCTCCGTCGGAAAAATTGAAGACGGTGTCAAATATGCTTATTCTAAAGGAAAACTGATCTTTTGTGCAGGAGGTACTTCAACCAGTTTCACTAGTTTTGTCGGAGTCATTTTCCCTGCATCAATGTCAGAAACTCAGGCGATAACAGGAGTAAAAGAAAATACTTCCAATCAGAAATGTGATGTGTGCCATTCAGGAAGCCAAATCGACTTTACCTTCCAGATGGAAAGACCTTCAGGAAATACCGTTCCTGTATTGAGCTATTATAATGGTCAGGCAGATTATGTAGGTGGTTCTTCAGTGGCTACAGCAGCTACAGCAGGAATTGCAGCTTTGGTTTGGGCTAAAAATCCATCATGGACGAGAGATCAGGTGCTTAATAAAATGAGACAGGCTGCTACCTACTATCCCAATGTGAATTCAAGCTACGGTTACGGAAATATCAATGTTCTGAAAGCGGTACAATAAATAATAATTCCATAAAAAAGAAAAGGAAATATCTCAGCTGAGGTATTTCCTTTTTTTATTGTAATATAGATTAGATTATCCTATCCTTACACTTGTCATACTCAATGATCCACCAATAAGCTCGTCATTGAATAAACTAAGCTCTTCGGACTTATCTTTAAGCCCTAAAGAGTAAAGTAGTGGAAGATAATGATCAGGCGTAGGAACAGCATACTGTAAGAAAGTTCCCTGTTTCTGATAATCAATGATATTCTGAAAATTACCATCAAGAAGCCAGTTGTTGGTTTTCTCTCTGGCTTCTACTGCCCAGTCCCAGCCAGCTCCTACCGTATTTATATTTTTCCAGTCGATGAGACGGAGGTTATGAACAATATTTCCACTTCCGATAATAAGAATACCTTTTTCACGGAGTTTGTTCAGTCTTTTGGCAAGATCATAATGATACTGTGGAGGTTTTGTATGGTCAATACTCAGCTGTATCACAGGAATATCCGCATCAGGATACATATGTTTGATAACTGACCATGCACCATGATCCAGTCCCCAGCTGTGGTCTTCTTCCACATCTACAGGAAGAAGTAATTCAGTAGTTTCTCTCGCCAGTTCCGGACTTCCGGGAGCAGGATACTGCACATCAAAAAGTGCTTTTGGAAAACCATAAAAATCGTGGATGGTTTTCGGCATATCCATGGCGGTTACAAAAGTTCCGTCTGTATACCAGTGGGCAGAAATACAAAGAATTGCATTAGGTTTTGGAATTTCTGTGGCTGCTTTCCGGAAACCCTGTACAAATTGATTCTCTTCAATGGCATTCATTGGTGAACCATGTCCAAGAAATAAAACAGGCATTCTCTGTGTGTTTTTAAAACCGTTGCTTATATTTTGAAGATCGTTGAGGTTCATAAATATTGAAGATTATAAAAAAATAAAAGGTTCAAGGCTTTTAGAAAAATCCCTGAACCTTTTATCATATATATTAATTTACTATGCCTGTTTTACAAACTGTAATTCACCAGCTACTTTTACATCATCACTTACCATTACACCTCCTGCTTCAAGAGCTGCATTCCAGTTTAAACCGAAATCTTTTCTGCTGATTTTTCCTTCAAAAGAGAAACCTGCTTTTGTATTTCCCCATGGGTCTACATTGATTCCTCCAAAGTCTACATCAAGATTTACAGGTTTTGTAATACCATTGATGGTAAGGTTTCCAACAATAGAGTTGTTTAATGCCTGAGATTCAAAAGTGATGGTAGGGTGTACTTCAGCATTGAAGAACTCTGCAGACTTTAAGTGGTTATCTCTGTCTGTATTGTTTGTGAATACAGAATCCGTTTGGATAGTAGCTGTAGTTTTTGCATTTGCAAAGAATTCGTCTTCAGATTCAATTTCAGCGGTGAAAGTTCTGAAGCTTCCTTTTACATTAGAAATCATCATGTGTTTTACTTTGAAAGTAATTTCACTATGCGTAGGGTCTAAAATCCATTTTGTTGCCATTGTATTTTGTATTTTTTGTTTGTTATTAATGATGCAAATTTAGGACAGCGTACCTATACAAGTCATTGATATAGGATAAGAAATGAGTTTTTAACATTAATTGTCAATTTTGTTCCGCTAGTGAATAGTTATCGCTTTCCAATAATTAAAAATTGACAAGCGCAGCGGATTGACCATTGACCTATTTAAAATCAATCGTTAATTTTGCTCTGCAATTGAATGGTGAATCTATTCTAAAATCAAATTGACAAGCACTGTGGATTGACTGTTCACAATTCACCTATCCTAATTCCTTTTAAAAATTCTACTATTAAGTTAAGAAATAATTCCTTTGAATGCATGAATTCCATTTTATGAATGTTTTAATTTAACATTTCTTAACGAATGGTTTTTATTTCTTATTTTTGGAGGATTCAATTTTATACAATGAAATTACATAAATTTTCTTTATTGATGCTGGTTTTAGGCAGTTCAGCATTTGCCCAGACCCAGAAGTTTACCATGGCGGAGGCTGTAAATGGGATGAGAACCAACCTTGCTGTAAAAAATATCTCCCAGTTTTCATGGGCTGCAGACGGAAAATCTTATATCCAGGCAGTGAAAGGCGGTTATCTGATTACAGAATTGAAGACCAACAAACAGGATACTCTGATCTCGTTGAGTCAACTGAACAGAAACCTTTCTAATGATAAGTTTAAAGCTGTTCCACCTATTAAATTTACAGGGAATTCCAATGGGTATTTTACGACAGGTGGTAAAATGTCGTGGATTGAAAAATCAGGAAACGACTGGAAAGTGAAAAATACAGCTACCATTGATCAGGATGCTGCAAACGTGAAAATGTTTGGTGACGGTCAGACTTTTGCTTTCACAACAAAGAATAATTTATTTGTCAACAGAAACGGGAAAACCATTGCGGTTACCAACGAAACGAATGAAAATATCATTAGCGGACAAGCCGTTCACAGAAATGAATTTGGAATTGATACCGGAATTTTCCCGGCTCCAAACTCTGAGAGTGTAGCTTTCTATAAAATGGATCAGAGCATGGTTGCAGATTACCCGATCATCGATTGGTCTGTAACTCCGGCTGTAAATCATAATATCAAATATCCAATGGCTGGTCAGACTTCTCACCAGGTGACATTAGGGGTGTTTAATATTAAAACTCAAGCTACTACTTTCTTAAAAGTGGAAGGCGAAAAAGACCAATATCTAACAGCTGTAACCTGGAGTCCGGATTCAAAATACATCTTTGTAGGTGTACTGAACAGAGGTCAGAATCATATGAAAATGAATCAATATGATGCTGCGACAGGAGAATTGGTGAAAACTTTATTTGAGGAAACAGACAGTAAATATGTTGAGCCACAGCATCCGCTTACTTTCTTCCCGAACTCTAATACAGACTTCATTTGGCAGAGCCAGAGAACAGGATACAACCATCTGTTCCACTACAGCCTTGAAAAAGGACTGGTATCTCAAATCACAAAAGGTGACTGGCTGGTAACTGATATTTTAGGATTCAATGAAAAGAAAAAGGAAATCTATTTTACATCAACAAAAGAGACTCCTTTGGAAAGACATTTATACAGAATCAACTGGACCAACTTCAAAATGCAAAAGCTTGATAATGCAGAAGGAATGCATATCGGAACTTTGAGCAGCGATGGAAATTATCTGTATGACACTTATAGTAGTGCCAATTCACCAAGAGTTGCCAACATTATCAATACCGCGAACTTAAAAACTACCAATATCCTTACTTCTGAGAATCCATTAAAGAATTATCAGAGACCGGAGATTAAAAATGTAACTTTAAAAGCAGATGACGGAACTCCTTTGTATGGAAAAATCATCCTTCCAACCAACTTTGATCCGAATAAAAAATACCCAACCATTGTGTATCTGTACAACGGGCCACACTTACAGTTGATCACAAACAGCTTCCCGGCTTCAGGAAACCTTTGGTATGAATACATGGCTCAGAATGGATACATTATTTTCACCATGGACGGAAGAGGTTCTTCTAACCGAGGAATGAAGTTTGAGCAGGCAGTATTCAGAAACCTGGGAACTACAGAAATGAATGACCAGATGAAAGGAGTAGATTACTTAAAATCTCTTCCTTATGTAGATGGAGATAAAATGGGAATCCATGGATGGAGCTTTGGAGGATTTATGACAACAAGCTTCATGCTTCGTAAACCGGATGTATTCAAAGTAGGAGTAGCAGGCGGACCTGTAATCGACTGGAGCATGTACGAAATCATGTATGGAGAAAGATATATGGATACTCCACAGGAAAATCCACAAGGGTATGCTGCAGCTAATCTTTTGGATAAAGTACAAAACCTGAAAGGTAAATTACTGATGATTCATGGAGCACAGGATGATGTAGTAGTATGGCAGCATTCTATAAAATTCATCAAGTCAGCTGTTGATAATGGAGTTCAGTTAGATTACTTTACGTATCCGGGACATCCGCATAATGTGATCGGGAAAGACAGAGTTCACCTGATGCAGAAAATTACCGATTATTTTGATTTGTATCTGAAGAAATAATTATACAATCCAGCCTGGTTTTAGGCTGGATTTTTGTTTTTGCTAGCCTTTTTGTAAAACGCAAAGGCGCAAAATTATTGAATACTTTATGTTGTAAGACGCAAGGATTGTATCTGTGATAAAATTGTAAAGCTCTAATACTATATGCACAAATCTTTGCTGAAAATCTTTGATTTTCTTGCGCCTTACAACAGTATGAAGATAAAGATCCTTTTGCGTCTTCCAACAAAAGGTATCATTTATTTCGCTCGGTCTTCGATCTTAACAAACATCAATGTTTTTGATTTTTCATAGCCGTAATTTTGTATTACTAAAATCAACAATATGGAATTAGGAATAGGAATGTTCGGAGATTTGGCTTTAGACCAATCTACCGGAAAATATAGAGATGCAGGGATTAAGATTCGTGAAATATTAGATCAGGTAAAACTCATGGATGAGGTAGGGCTTGATGTGTTTGCAATGGGAGAACATCACCGTCCGGATTATGCTGTTTCCTCTCCGGAGATAGTATTGGCAGCGGCAGCAAGTATTACCAAAAATATAAAACTGGCCAGTGGCGTTACTGTTTTGAGTTCTTCAGAACCGGTAAAAGTATATGAAGATTTTTCAACGCTGGATTTAATTTCAGACGGAAGAGCAGAGATATTTGTGGGACGTGGAAGTTTCATTGAGTCATTTCCTTTGTATGGCTATTCATTGAATGACTATGAACAGTTATTTGACGAAAAATTAGAATTATTACTGAAAATCAATGCTGAGGAAAACGTAAGCTGGTCAGGGAAACTTCGTGCTCCAATGCAAAACCAAACCGTCTATCCACGAGCAAAAAATGACGGAAAACTTTCAATCTGGAGAGCTGTAGGAGGAACTCCTCAGTCTGTTTTGAGCGCAGCACAGCTGGGAATGCCTTTAGTGGTCGCTATTATTGGAGGAATGCCAATTCAGTTTAGAAATCTGATCGAATTTTATAAACAGGAATACCAAAAAGCAGGACATGATGTTTCGAAAATGCAGATCGCTGTTCATTCCCATACTTTTGTGAGTGATGATCAGAAAGTGGTGGATGGATATTTCCATAATTATAAATCTCAGATGGACAGAATAGGGGCTTCCAGAGGATGGGCGCCTTACACAAAAGCACAGTATGAGGGTGGAAGAAGTAAAGACGGAGCATTATTTATCGGAAGCCCGGCAGAAGTAGCAGATAAAATTGCTTACATGAAAGAAATTTTCGGAATTACAAGATTTATCGGACACATGGATGTAGGAGATCCTGCTCATGATGTGATGATGAAATCCATCGAATTATTCGGAAAAGAAGTAAAGCCTGTTATAAAAGGGCTATAATAAGTGTATGAGGTGTAAAAGCCACAAAAGAACATATCTTTTGTGGCTTTTGTAATTTTAAATACATTATTAAACAATCTCAATCAAGCTTCCTCTCTCTTCATCCTTAATGATATTGAGGGCTGTAGGAATTTTCTCTTTCAGTTCTTCCACGTGCGAAATAATTCCCACAATTCTGTTTTCTTTCATCAGATTGGTGAGCGTTTCAAATACGATATTCACAGATTCAGTATCCTGTGTTCCGAAACCTTCATCAATAAAGAAGAAATTCTTATCTGCCTGTGCATTGGCCTGAACACTTTCTGCCAGAGCCAGAGCCAGACTTAAAGATACCTGAAACGCTTGTCCTCCGGAAAGTGTTTTTACACTTCTGCTTTTTCCTTCGTTGAGGTAATCGATGATTTCAAAATCGTTATTTTCATTAAGCTGAAGGCTCAGTTGATTTCTCGTCATGCGATGAAAACGTACATTGGCATGATCACAAAGCTGTCTCAGATAAATAGATGAAACATATTGTACAAAGCCTGCGCCTTTAAACAGGTTCATCATGATCTTCAGATTTTCGGAACGTTTCTGAAGCTTTGCCAGTTCTTTTAAAAGAGTTTCTTTTTTCACAAATTCCTTTTCCAGACGTTCTATTTCTGCAGTTTTTGTGACTACAGAATCATTGATCTGCTTTTGTTCGGTTTGTGCTTCATTAAATTGCTTTTCATTCAGAGAAAACTGTTCATTATCGAATGAAAGTCCCTTCAGCTTTATTTCAAGCTCTCCAATGAATTTCTTTAAAGCTTCAAATTCAACTTTGAAATGCTGAACTTTAGCTCTCACCAGCTGAACATCAATTTCCTGAAGTAAAATATGCTCAACCTCTTTGAATTCTGTGAAGTTTTGATCTGTCAAAGCTTTGACAATAGCTGCTTCATTGTTTGAAATTTCCTTTTCAAATTCTGCAATCTGTTTTTCAGACTGGCTGACAATGGCTTTTTGCTCTGCCAGTTTAGGAGAAAGAATTTTTTCCTGTTCTAATGCCTTATGGTAATTTTCCTCAGTTTCCTTGTTGGATTGTACCAACTTTTGATAAGATTCTTCAATCTCAGATTTTTCCTTTTGGACATACAGATTCCAGTCCAGGATTTTAAGACCGGAACGGCTGATATTGATCTGTTCCTGTTTTGAAACTTCCTCTAAACGGAAAGCTTCCAAAGCACTCTTGTATTTTTCCAGAGTTTTGGTTTCCTTGTCAAGATTTTCTCTTTCCAAAGCGATATTCCGTTCAGTTTCCTCAATCTTTTTTTCTAAAGTGAATGAATCTGAACGTTTTTTCTCAAACTCTTCTTCATGATCAGGAGAGAATAGTTTCCATGTGAAGTTCAGGATATGTTTTTCAATATTTTCCCGAATCTGAAGAACTATTTTTTGTTCCGAAAGAAGCTGTTCCTCAAAGATTTTTTTTCGGTCCAGAATTTTGTCAATTTCAGCTTCCTGCTTTTGAAGAGTAATAGCTTCCTGTTCCACAGAAGTTATTTTCTCCTGAATTTCCTTCAACTCAGCATTCACGTCATGAAATTCAACAATGTGCGGATGTTCCATAGATCCGCAAAGAGGGCAGTTTTCACCGTCATGAAGTTCACTGGCAAAACGGGAAAGTTCTTTTTGTATTTTAAAGTGATCCAGCTTCCGGGAAAGTTCCTTTTTTTGAGTCTCTAAGGTTTCTTTTCTGATTCTGCAATCTTCTTTATAATTTTCGTTGTAAGCAAAAGGTTTTAATTCTTCTGCAATTTCTTCGATTTGTTTTTGATGTTTTCCGATCTTTTCAGTTTGTTCCTGAAGTGATTTTTTCAAATTCTTGTTTTGAATAAACCAGTTGCCCACTTCAGAAAGCAGGGCAGAGTCAATTTTTTGTTCCTTTAAGGTTTTAATCTGGGAAGAAAGTTCATCAATGGTCTTTTGAATTTTCTCTTTATGAACATCTACTTCTTTTACTTTTTCAGACCCTTTTTGAGTTCTTTCATTCAGAATTTTGATCTCCTCAGAAAACGTCAGGATCTGAATGATGAGATTCAAATCATTTTCTTGAATTCTGGATTGCTCCAATGCCTTAAACTGTGGTTCAAGAGCAGTAAGCTGTTCCTTTATGATATTGAAAGCTTTTTCAGTTTCCTGTTGGTTTTTGATCTGCTGCTCTTTCTCATTTCGCTTGTCTGAAATCTCTTTTGAAAGCTTATTTTTCTCAATAATCAATGGGTTGAAAAGTCTGAAAACAAGGTCGTATAATTCTGCCTGTGCTTCCTGAGCGTCCATTGGAGACTTTTCTTCTGAGAGTTTATTGAATTTTTCTTTATTCTGTTGTAAACTGTCAAAGTCACTTTTTAAGTTTTTCAACTGCTGATAAGTCTGGGAAATCTTTTCCAGCTTTTCATTTGATTCAGAAAGCAGTTTCTGTTCCTCTGCAAGTTGCTCTTTTTGAATCTGGATTTTTTCCTCATTAATTTCTTCAAAACCTTTTAATTGTCCTTCCAGCTGATCCAGTTCAGATCTGTTTTTGAC
This sequence comes from Chryseobacterium metallicongregator, assembly GCF_031324065.1. Lineage (NCBI taxonomy): Bacteria > Pseudomonadati > Bacteroidota > Flavobacteriia > Flavobacteriales > Weeksellaceae > Chryseobacterium > Chryseobacterium metallicongregator. The sequence goes on along the minus strand of NZ_JAVIXS010000004.1, from coordinate 238,774 downwards.
ATTGAGTGCAGAAACATTGTTCTGAAGATCAAATTTCTGAAGATTAAAAATCTCCTTCATCATATTCGTTCTTTCTGCAGCACCCAATTCAAGGAATTCTTTGAACTGTCCCTGCGGAATAATGATAGTTCTTTTGAAGTTGGAATAGCTCAACCCAATAATAGCCTCTGCATTCGAGTGATCTAAAGGAATCCATTTTCCATTGATGTTCTCATAAAAAGTAACAGCATTAGGTTTTACCTCTTCGAATTTTTTGGAATTTCGCTTAAAATCACGGGTAGCACGGAACAATTTATTCTCATAATTTATAAAATCAAACTCTATATAAGAGCTGTTTGATTTTAAATTCATCATGTTGTAAGCCCTTTTATCACGCATGTTCAGACGCTCCGTTTCTCCATATAAAGCAAATGAAATAGCCTCAAGAACTGATGATTTTCCAGAACCTACTGCCCCGAAAATACCAAACAGTCCGGCTTCGGTAAGATTTCTGAAATCTATAGTCTGGCGCTCCTGGTACGAGTAAAGTCCTTCGATTGTTAATTGAACAGGGATCATGGCTTATGCATTTAAAATTTCGTTAAACAAATTCATCAGTTCTTCATTGGCTTCCTGTCCGCCGTTTTTAGATTTAAAATAATCTTTAAATAAAATATCAATATCCTGACTTAAATTGATTTCATGGTTTTGATCTTCTGATAATTCCAGGTTTTTTACTTTGGGAATAAGATGAACAATTCCGTTGTGCGACTGATAGATTAATCTTCTTTCATCGGCTGTTAAAAAAGTCTCACTTTCCAGCGTAAGTTCTATAAATGTATATGGATTTTCACCCAACCAGCTGACTGTATCATCAATGGAGGTAAATGTTTTTCTGACTAAAGCTCTTCCTTTTGTAAGTGTTTTCTTCTCGTAAGAAACAGGTTTTCCCGGCTCTGCATCAATAATGGAAACATACTTTGTCTGTCCCGCTTCACTGAAACTGTAGCACAGAGGAGAAGAAGAATAAATAACAGGTTTTTCCTTCGTTCCGATATTCTGAAAACCATGAAGATGGCCCAATGCCGTATACTGGATCTGCTCAGGAATACTATCCGAAAAAATAAGATCTGCATTTCCGATTTTAATAGGTTTTTCTGCTTCTGGTTCTTCCAGAATTTCTGCACCTCTTTTATTCATATACAAATGAGCCGTCAGAAGATTTACTCCGGAATCATCACAAAACTGATCAGCAAGGCTTTTCCAGGTCTGCGAAAGCACTTTGTTGATTTCTTCTTCTTTATTTTCACCAAAATATTCCTTTAATCGGATTTCATTTGCGAAAGGAGTATGAAGAATTCTTACAGGAAAGTTGATCCCATCAATTTTAAGTTCTATAAAACCCTCTTTTGAATTTATAATGTTGAAATAATCTGTACCGAAAGGTGTGATTTCAGCTTTAGGATGACCTATTAAAATAATTCCGCATTCCCTTGCCAAAGGATCAGGAGCATCAATTAAGCTCGAAGAATCATGATTACCGGAAATAGCAATCACAGGGCGTTTACCATTTAATGATAAACGTTTTAATGTTTTATAAAAAAGTTCAGCAGCCTCTACACTTGGATTGAAATTATCGAATAAATCTCCGGCAATGAGAACTAAATCAACGTTTTGTTCATCGGCAATCTGAACAATTTCATTCATAACCAAAACCTGTTCTTCCAGTCTTGAAAAGCGGTCGAGGCGTTTACCCAAATGCCAGTCGGCAGTGTGGAGGATTTTCATAATTTAAGTTTGAGAATTAAAAAAGAGTATATGCAGAGAATTATTTTGCAAATATTACAATGTAAATATAGAGAATACTTAATTTTAAAAAATAAGGTTTCCCTTAATTCAGATAAAAATTTCAGACAATATTGTTTATAATCAACTATAATTGGTCATTTTAAATCTGACGGCTCTTAAATCCGGATAGATTGAGTAAAGAAAGCTTTTTATTGTTCGTTATCAGCTTCTCTTGCTTTGAAATCTTCCCGGATTTGTTTTAACCTTGCTTTCCTTTCTGCTTCTGCACTTTGGATTTTACGTTTTTTCTGATCAATTTTCTTTTTGTTTTTTTTCCTGTTCGCTTCGTTATTTTTGCTCATATTTTTTGTAACAGATCATTTTTATGGGTGAAAAATAGCTTCTTCAAAAATAAGAAACAAAAAGGGAAGAAGAGGTGTAGATTTCCGTATAAACTTATAATAAATTAATTTTGTAAAAAAAAAGATGGAACAACAGTCCAAAGATCCTTTACACGGAAAAAGACTGGATGCTATCCTTGAAGAACTGGTAGAATACTATCAAGGTTTTGAAAGGCTGGGCGAACAGATCAATATAAAATGTTTTACAGATAACCCAAGTATAAGCTCTTCCTTGAAGTTTTTAAGAAAAACACCTTGGGCAAGAACAAAAGTTGAAAGTCTGTATCTCTTTGTCCTGAGACAGAAAAAAAGAGAGGAAGGTAGAAGAAAATAAAGGCGGTAAAAAGAAGATCTGTTTTTCTTTATGCCTTTCATAGCTTCCTTCTTCTATCTCCTGGCTTCCAAGCTCATTGAATCATTTCAAAAATAGTATATTTGTATTATTAATCGTGAAACAAAATCACGAAAAAAAGAAAAAATATGACAATCGAAAACAATCACGTTGTAGCTGTAAAGTATATACTTCATACTATCGAACCAGATGGAAGTAAGATTCTTGTAGAAGAAACAACAACAGAAAATCCGCTTACATTTTTGTATGGTGTAGGAATGATGATTCCTAAATTTGAACAAAATATCCTTGGTTTGAAAGCTGGAGATACAGCTGCCTTTACAATTCAGCCTGAAGAAGCTTACGGTGAGAGACAACCGGATGCTATTGCACAATTACCAGTGGAAATGTTCAAAGAATCAGGACTTCCACCTGTAGGAGCTATTCTACCTTTATCAGACAATCAAGGGAATAACTTCCAGGCTTTTGTAGTAGAAATTACTCCGGAAGTTGTAGTAGCAGATCTTAACCACCCAATGGCGGGAAAAGTTTTAGATTTCCAGGTGGAAGTTTTAAACACTCGTCCTGCAACAGAAGAAGAGTTGGCACATGGCCACGCTCACGGAATTGACGGAAACGAAGCTCACTAAAAAATAAAAAATGTCCGATTTTTTCGGATGTTTTTTAGATAAAAGATAAAAAATAAGCCATAGGTAATTCTGTGGCTTATTTTTATTTATAAGGTACAATAGTTATTGAATGCTTGGCATTCCCGTCTTTCGGAGAAGGGTCAAAAATTCAAAGAATTTTTAAAGAGGTGGTTTTATACGCAAAGCATCACTCAACATTGTATTTACTCAATCTTTTTCCTAATCCAAAAACTCCCCGGAAACATAATACCAACGTTCGTGCATTTTCTGAAAAACAGAAAATTCATGATGAACTTGCGGATGACCGTCCTGATCCGTATAATAAGCCTTAAATTCTACATGATTTAAAGCCGGAGTACGGATGATTTCCAGTTTTGTCCACTGGTTGATTTCTCCCCATTCCTGAAGATCTTTCTTATTATGGTATTTTCTTTTTCCCGGAAGAGTCGTCTCCATCAGATATTCACCATTCGGAATGGCAAAAGCAGAAAATCTTGAGCGCATCAGAGCTTCAGCCGTTGGAGCATGTTTTTCTCCGGTATGATAAGGCTTGCAGCATTCTTCGTAGGATTTTCCTGAACAGCATGGACAGTCCATATATTGTATTTTAAATGTTGAACTGCAAAAATAATGAATATCAATCGAAATGAATATAAATAAAAAGAAGCACCCTTAAAGAATGCTTCTCGTTGATTTATTTAATAAAACCTCTGTTTCTTAATAAAGGTTTGATATCCGGATCGTGTCCTGTGAAGTCTCTGAATGCCTGATTCAGATCTACAGAATTTCCTACAGAAAGAATATATTTTCTGAAACGGTCACCATTTTCTCTGGTTAAACCACCATTCTTACTGATCCATTCCCATGCATCGTTATCCAATGTTTCAGACCATAAATAAGCATAGTATCCTGCAGAATATCCGCCTCCCCAGATGTGGGCAAAATAAGGAGTGTGATATCTTGGCGGAACCGTTGCCAAATTGAATCCATGGCTGGCTAAAGATTGTTTTTCAAAATCCAGAACAGGAATAAACTGGCTGTCATTGCTTACTGTATGCCAATCCATATCCAGTTCAGCAGCAGAAACCAATTCTGTAGTCATGTAGCCTTGATTGAAAGTAGATGCTTTTTTGATCTTATCTACTAAAGCCTGTGGAATAGGCTGTTTTGTTTCATAATGTACAGCGTAATTTTTCAGAACAACCGGATCTAAAGCCCAGTGCTCATTGATCTGAGATGGGAATTCTACGAAGTCTCTCGGTACATTCGTTCCTGAAAGTGAAGGATATTTCTGGCTGGCAAACATTCCGTGAATAGAGTGACCAAATTCATGGAAGATAGTTGAAACATCATCATAACTGATTAATGAAGGTTTCCCCGGAGCCGGTTTCTGATAATTATAGCAGTTCACGATTACAGGTTTTGTTCCTAATAAGTAAGACTGTTCTACAAAATTACTCATCCATGCTCCACCGTTTTTAGAATCTCTTGTATAGAAATCCAGATAGTAGATGGCGATAGATTTTCCATCGTGATCGAAAACTTCATATGTTACAACATCCGGATGATAAACCGGAAGATCTGTTCTCTTTTTGAAAGTCAGTCCATAGAATTTTTCAGCAGCGAAGAAAACTCCTTTTTCAAGAACGGTTGTGATTTCAAAATACGGTTTTATTTCACTTTCATCAAGGTCGAACTTAGCTTTTCTTACCTGTTCAGCATAGAAATTCCAGTCCCAAGGTTCTACTTTGAAACCTCCTTTTTGCTGATCAATAAGATCCTGAATATCTTTTGCTTCACGTCTTGCCGTTTCTACTGCAGGAGTAGCAATTTGATTCATAAGTTTAGTAGCCGCTTCAGGGGTTTTTGCCATCTGATCCTGAAGTTTCCATTCCGCAAAGTTTTTCTTACCTAAAATCTGTGCTTTCTTTAATCTTAGTTTAGCAAGCTGTTCGATGGTAGATCTTGTATCATTGGCATCTCCTTTTTCAGCTCTGGTCCAAGAAGCTTTGAAAAGCTTTTCTCTCGTGGCTCTGTTTTTTAAATTCTGAAGAAGAGGCTGTTGTGTAGTATTTTGTAAAGCCAGAAGATATTTCCCTGGTTGTCCAGCAGTTTTGGCGTCAGCTGCAGCTGCAGCAATTTCATCTGCTGAAAGTCCGTCAAGTTCTTTTGCATCAGAGAAAAATACACCTCCCTGCTTTCTTGCTTCCAGTAACTTGTTTGCATATTGGGTAGAAAGAGAAGCCAGTTCCTGATTGAGCTGCTTTAATTTTTCTTTATCAGCTGCAGAAAGATTTGCTCCTGCGATTTCAAAATTCTGCTTATAATACTGTACCAGTCTTTTGCTTTCAGAATCAAGACCGTCTTCTTTGATGGATTGTATTCTTTTATAAAGATTTTCATTCAGGTACAGTTTATCGGAATGTGCAGCAAAGATAGGTGCATATTCTTCATCCAAAGCCTGTAAAGTAGGGTTTGTATTCGCACTGGTAAGGTTTGAAAATACAATTTGTGCTCTTCTCAGTACTTCACCACTTTTTTCCAATGCAACGATAGTATTTTCAAAAGTAGGGGCAGCCGGATTGTTGGCAATTTTTATAATTTCAGCTTCATGTTGCTTTAAACCATAGTTAAAAGCAGGTTTGAAGTGTTCGTTTTTGATTTTGTCAAACTCCGGAGCTTCGTACTGAAGCTTGCTCTTCTTCATAAAAGGATTTGAAGATAAAGAGGGATCAGGTGCAGGTAGCTCCTGTTGAATATCGGTCTGTTTCATTGTAGTACAAGATTGATTGAACGCCAAGGCAGAAATTAATAATACCGATGAAATATTCTTCATAAATATAGTTGTTATTAAAGCATAAAGATATTAAAAACTTGCATCATAGGATGTATTTTGGCGAATGTATTTATGTAACCCATTTTATGAGTGTTTTTACAATGAATCTGGTAAGTACCTATGAATCGGGAATGTCTTTTCTGAAAAATCAGTATTGCATACAGTTGCAGTATTTTCAAATGTAATGTAATATTTTTTATAAATTAGTTGTCATTTAATTAAAGAAACCAACAAAAATAATTAACAAAAGGAATAAGCATGAAAACAAGGACTTTATTTATTTTTTCAGCCTTAGCGGCATTAGCCTCATGTAATGATAAACATGAGAATCGAAACAGAGATCGAGAAGGAGACAGAAGTAATTGGGTAGAGAAAGTAGTCAGCAAAGAAAGCGGCCCAATGCAGCATAAAGAATTTAACGGAGATTTTGATGAAATTCAGGTTTCACAAGCTATTGAAGCAGAAATTATAAAATCTGAAACTGAGAAAGTTGAAATCTCAGCCCCTCAAAGTATCATTGACGAAATTCTGGTGGAAAATGATGGCGGAAAACTGCATATTCATTATAAGCCGGGGATCAGAGTGATGAACATTAGCAAAGTGACAGCTAAAATTTATACAAAAGATTTTAGTAAGCTTGTTGCTGATTCAGCAGCGAGAATTATTATAAAAGATAAATTTACTCAGGAAAAAACAGATGTTGAAGCATCAAGTGCAGGAAGTATTTCCGGAGATCTTGAGGCTAATGATATGGACATCAATGTAAGCAGCAGCAGTAGCTTCGATGGGAAAATATGGGCAGTAAACCTTGATATTGAATCTTCATCAGGATCAACTCTTGATCTTTCCGGTAAAGCAAAAAAAGTAGACGTGAGTGCTTCTTCAGGGAGCAGCGTTTCTGCAAAAGGAGTTATTGCTGACAATGTAGAAGCTGATGCTTCCAGTGGAGCAAGTATTCATATCAGTGCTGTTTCCAGTGTGAATGCAGGTGCTTCATCCGGAGGAAGTGTGGATATCTCTAAAAAAGGAGAACTTAAGAGTGTGATAAAAGAAGAAAGCAGTGGTGGAAGTGTAAACATCCAATAAACTAATCCTGGGATTCTTCCTCATCTTCTTCATCGGTGGATGAGGAACCTTCCCAATTTTTATTATCAAAATTAAGATTATCGTATGCTAATAATTCCTCCTCACGCTGGAGGATTTCTTTTGTGGTAAACAGAGTGATGTCATCATCATTTTCCTTCATCTTTGCCAGCTTTCTGACTGATGCTTTATCAATCGCCATAAATCTTTGCCCAAGACGTCTTGCTGCATATTTCCTCATTCCTGTTTCGTGAAGTACATCTACAGCCATGTCAACTGCTGTTCCTAGCGTTTCTCGGTATATGTGATTGATTCCGTTATTCAGATAATCATAAGCATCAATTCTGTTTTTGGCTCTTACGAAAATTTTTACGTTAGGATAATGTTCACGCACAAGTTCTGCAATGAATTTGTTATCATCCGGATCATCCAGACATAAAACCAGAATTTCAGCATCTTCAATTCCTGCAGCCCTTAAAATAGGAATCCTTGTTGCATCACCATAATACACTTTAAAACCATAGCTTCTGAGCAGTTTCACACGGTCAGAATCACGATCCAAAACAGTAGCGGATATTTTATTGGCTTTTAAAAGACGTCCTACAGTACTTCCGAAATGCCCAAAACCTACAATAATGATTTTCTTTTGAACAACATTGCTGTCGAGAATATTATAATCATGTTCCTCTTCGGGAATTTCTTTAATAAATTTTGGAGTAATAAACTTGTCATTAATAATCAGAAGAATAGGAGTGATACACATGGTGATTGCCGTAACAGCCATCATCTGAGCATTCATCTCAGGACCTAAAAGATAAAGATCTGAAGCATAGTTAAGTAGTACAAATGCAAATTCTCCTACCTGAGAAAGGGCAAATGCATAAAAAAGACTTTGAGGAGTATCTATCCTGAAAAACTTTCCGATTACATATAAAACCACAAATTTTACGGCCAGCACAGCAAAAACAGTACTGAAAATAAATAAGGGATCCTTCTGAATAATATTAAAATTAATGGTAGAGCCTACACTTACGAAGAAAACAGCTAACAGCAGTCCTTTGAAAGGGTCAATCTGGGCTTCCAGTTCATGACGGAATTCACTGTTGGCAAGCATGACTCCTGCAAGGAAAGCTCCCAGTGCCGGAGAAAGCCCGATAACAACCATCAGTTCAGAAACTCCAATAACGAGGAATAGGGAAGAAGCCGTCAATAATTCTGCCATTCCAGATTTTGAAACATAGCGCAAAAAAGGAACAAAGACATATCTGCCCAGTAAAATAAGCAAAGCTACTCCGAAAATTACGGTTCCGGCCTGAAGCCATTCCGGTAGTTTTTGAATCAGAATCTGAATTTCATTATCATGATGCTTGGCTTTATAATTGGCAAGAATAGGGAGTATTGCCAAAATAGGAATCACTGAAATATCCTGAAACAACAAGGTAGAGAATGAAGCTTCTCCTGCTGTAGTCTTAAGATTATTCTTTTCCTGCAAGGTCTGGAGGACAATTGCGGTAGACGATAAAGCAAAACACATCGCAATAGCTATAGCTTTGTCTACTCTCCAGCCTACACTTGTAAATACTAAGAAAAGCAAAAGAATGGTGAGTACCATTTGAGAAAGTCCCAGACCCATTATTTTTTTTCGCATTTCCCAGAATTTGCGCGGTTCCAGTTCTAAGCCCACCAAAAATAAAAGCATGATGACTCCAAACTCGCTGGCATGCATAATGTCATTTACATTATTTCCTGTAAGTTTAAGTACATATGGTCCTATAATGATTCCTCCTAAAATATAACCGATTACAGAACTCAATCCTAATTTCCTGGCCAATGGAACCATAATAATGGCTACACCAAGAAAAATTAATGTGTTCATCGCTAAGCTGGATTCCATATGCTATTGATTGAGGAGTTCTGTAAATTCTTTTTTATGTAAAATAATTTCTTTTTTAGAGAGCTTGTTGGCTTCGTATACGATTTTGAGATGCTTAATATCTGCTTTGAAGACCTTTAATGAAACAATAAGTCCGCTGATGAGTTCATCTATGGTATATTGATAAGTGCCGGTTTTACTGAAAGACCTTTCTTTTCCGCCGGTGGTTACGAGAATATAGACTTCTTTTCCTTCCAGAGGGTTATGTTCACCTTCTTTCAACCAGTCTCTGTCGAAAACTTCATCAATCCATAATCTGAGAAGAGGAGGCATTCCGAACCATATCAGAGGAAACTGGAAAACAAATCGTTCATAGTTTTTTAGGCGTTTTCTTTCCCGAAAAGCTGCAATGTGAAAGTCAGGATATTCTTCGTAAAGATCTCTTAGGGTATAATGCTGGTGGCGAACGTAGAAATTGATGAGCTCTACATTCGAATTGGAGTGCTCCAGATAAGGGTGTGCAAATACTACCAGCGTCTTCTTCATAATCCTGTTTTCAGTAAATATAATAAAAAATATTGAATAAAAGGTGATTTTTTAACGCTTTTGTTAATTTTTTAATATAGAAAATTGAATTTAATGTTAAGATTAAATAAATAAAGGGAGTATTTTTGTCATTTAGATAAAAAACAAGTATTAGTTGGTGGGAGTGAAAACAGGAATGAATAGAATAATCGGTTGAAAATCTATTTATTCATTCTTTAATCCGGATATGAGCCTTGTAAAAAGATATTGTTTATTTTTTGAAGCTGCTTAATGTTTTACGTATGTCTTCACGAAGAATAGTAATCATATCCTGTTTGGTGACTAAATATTTATCATCTTCAGGATTCTCAGTACGTTGATACCAATAGATATCTTCTTTTATGATTTGTAAATTAGAAGGAAGATCTTTTATTTTAACAAATTTAGAATCTCCATTGATACTTACTATTTTTTCTGAATAATCATTTCCGGTATCTTGTTTATATAAACTTTTTATGGTTCTGTTTTCCTTCTTAGGGATCGCAAAATGAGATGATTCATACACAAAGCCAAACTTAGACTTTTCCGAATAACAAAGAGCTATAACGAATTCTTCATCATTAATTTTGACAATTCTAAAATCACTAAGCCATTCAAAACCTGCATTTTTCATTTCTTCTTTTAAGATGATGCTGGCTTCTGTTTTATTCAGCCATACCGTATATAATCTTTTACTTTTTAAATTTTCTTTATTGTTGTTATAAAAATTATAATAGTTTTCTGAATTTATTTTCTGAGAAAATGTACTGATTGAGAAGAGTAAAAAGAAAAGATTAAATAAGAATTTCATGGGTTGAGTTGAAAAAAATTGTAATGAATTCGAAAAAGAATTTAAAATGATAATGTAAAAAAGATGAGGGAGATGTACATTCTTTTAATGGTAAATTTTACCATCCTCCGGATGCACCACCACCTCCAAAACTTCCGCCACCGCCGAAGCCTCCAAAGCCGCCGCCGCCGCCGGAACTTCCTCCGCCAAAGCCACCGCCTCCGAAACTGCCTGGGAATGGGAAGAAACCGCCAGGATAATTTCTGCGTCCTTTTCTTGTGATAATCACATCATCGTCGTCGTCATTATTTCCGCCACGTCCGCCGCCTCTGTTTCCAAAAAGGATCGCAATAATGATGAAAATAACAAAAGCAATAATAAGGACTTTAAAAGCACTTCCGTTACCGGAAGGAGCTGTGGTTGCTACAGGTTTGAATTTTCCCTCAACAGCCTCCATAATGGCTGAGGTCCCACCGTTGATTCCTTCATACCAAAGGCCTTTTCTGAAATTTGGGGTGACAATATAATCTAAGATCTGTCCTGCTACGGATGCTGTAAGATATTGTTCCACGGCACGCCCCTGCTGGATAGACATTGTTCTGTCTTCTGTGGCAACAAGGAAAACCACTCCGTTATCCACCCCTTTTTTTCCGATTTTCCATTTCTCTCCGAACATGGTTGCCAGAAAATTCACATCTTCTCCTTTGGTGGAGCGGATGATGACTACTTCAATTTCTGTTGAGGTAGAATCTGCAAACTTAATCAGTTTATTATTAAGGGCATCTTTTTCCTGCTGAGAAAGCAACCCGGCTTCATCAAAAACAGGATAGAGAACTGCTGGTTTTTCAGGAATGGTGTATTGTGCTGATACAAAAGTGTAAAAGCAGAGTAGTAAAAATGAAAATACTATTTTAAGAGAATGTAATTTCATTTGGGAGTTGGTTTGGATTTTCTCCTTCTACAGGAAAATGTTTTTTGAGTTCAAGTCCTGTTTCCAGGATGGCACTTTTCAGCGCCTGATAATAATTTCCTTTGGCAAATTCAGCAGTGATATAATCGTGAAGATGATCCCAGTAAGACTGTCTTACCTTTTCATGAATCCCGATATCTCCAATAATGGTAAGATATTTTTGTTCGAAATTGACATGGAAAAGCACAGCATTTCGGTCAGCGGTTTTATCCATATCGAGTTTTTTGAAAACATCAAATGCCGTTTTAGCATCACGGTTTTCTGTATTGGAATCAATATGTACCCTGATCTCTCCCGTAGAATGATCTTCTGCAGACTGAATCGCTTCCACGAGGGAAGCGATCTGTTGATTTGTTAGGAAGTTACCCATTATTATTTAAATACTTCAGGGGCTTTCTGAGCTCCTGCATCAGCTTTGAAATAAGGTTTTTCTTTAAAGTTGGTGAAATTCGCCAGAATATTATTCGGGAAAGTTTTGATAGAAGTATTGTAATCCTTTGCAGCATCGTTATAATAAACAGTTTCAGTTCTGATACTATTTTCGATAGCGGTATATTCTCTCTGGAAGTTGATATACTGCTGGTCTGCTTTTAAGTTAGGATAAGACTCTACTACGGCCATCAATCGGCTTAATGCACCCGATAATTCTCCTTGTGCAGCCTGGAATTTGGCAAGATCAGCTTCGGTCATATTCGTAGGATCAATATTGATAGAAGTCGCTTTGGAACGAGCTTCCACAACTTGTGTTAAAGTTTCCTGCTCAAATTTTGAATACGATTTTACCGTTCTTTCCAGGTTAGGAATAAGGTTCGCTCTTTTCTGATATACGGTCTCTACATTAGACCATTTTGCGTTCACAGTCTGTTCTTTGTTGACAAAGCTGTTATATCCGCTTTTTCCCCAAAAGAATAGAATAGCAACAATAATAAGAAGGGCAATACCAATGGTTCCTGCACCCAGACATCCTTTATTTTTCATAGTTTATTTTTTTAAATTTTTTGTGCTAACCAAATATACAAATTATGTGCTAATTTTGTAAAAAATTATTTGAATGACAACAATAGTGGTGGCAATGGGAGAGAAAAACGAAATTGGTTTTGAAAACCAGTTGCTTTGGCATCTTCCCAAAGATCTAAAACATTTTAAAGATATTACTTCAGGGCATCCGGTTATTATGGGGAGAAAGACCTATGAAAGTATTGGAAAAGCTCTTCCGAACCGTACCAACATTGTAGTGTCAAGAAAGAAAGACTGGTTTGAAGAAGGAATTCTTATTGTGGGAAGCATCAAAGAGGCTTTGAAATTTGCTAAAAAGATTGATGAGGAAGTTTTCGTTATCGGTGGCGGAAATATCTACGAACAGACTATGGATATGGTGGACAGGCTTGAAGTGACTTTAGTTAAAGCAGATCTTCAGGCGGATACATTCTTTCCGAAAATAGATCCGAAAATCTGGAAAAAGACCAACGAAATCTGCCATGAGAAAGATGAAAAGAATGGCTATGATTTCTGTTTCCAGACGTTTGAAAAAATTAAGAGTGAATAGTTATAGGAATTCTAGCCTTTAACTTCTAGCTTCTAATCTCTAATTTATTATCTTTGCACTTCTAAAATTTAATAATGAATAAATACATAAAAATTGCAGTAGCAGCACTTCTTATCCTGTTAGGACTTTATATGATGATTTTCACAAGAAATCTGGGATGGGGTATTGTTGTTTTTCTTTTAGCTGCATTTCCCATTTTACTATTCTTTAAAAATGAATATATCCTGTTGGCATTCTGGCAATTGAGAAAACAAAATATGGAAAAAGCTGGTGAGTGGTTATCAAAAATAACAGATTATAAAGGACAGCTTCATAAAACTCAATACGGATATTTTCACTATTTATCAGGACTGACACAAGCTCAGGATCACCCTGCTAAAGTAGAACCTTTCATGAAGAAAGCGTTGGAGTATGGTTTAAATATGAAACACGACAGAGCAATGGCTACGTTGAATCTTGCAGCAGCAGCTATTTCCAAAGGAAGAAAACAGGAAGGGCAGAAGTTGTTGGAAGAGGCAAAAAGATTAGACAGTGCAGGAATGATGACGGATCAGATCAAAATGATGAAAGATCAGTTGAAAATGCCGACTATGCAGAAGCACATGCATAACCCGAATATGAGAAACAGAGGGAAATTCTTCTAAAAAAAAAAGCACCTGAAAAGGTGCTTTTTTTATGTCTTAAATATAAAATTTACATTTCCGAATTATTATGGTCATAACCATAAAATTTAGGCATCTGCCAGTGATATTTTACAGCAAGTGTCCGTATAGCAACAATAAGGAGAATAGTGAGAATCTGTACAAAAGTATAAGATAGTACAGAATATTTGGTCATCAACAGAAAAACTGCTCCGCCCACAATACATGCCGTGGCATAAATTTCCTTTCTGAAAATTAATGGAATTCTATTGAGTAATATATCCCGGATAATCCCTCCGAAACAGCCTGTAATAGTTCCTAATGCAATACAAATCATAGGATGAATTCCTGCATTTAATCCTTTCTGAACTCCGATAATAGTAAATAGTCCAAGCCCAAAGCTGTCGAAGATAAATAAAGTGACTTTAAAATTCTTTTCAAGAGATTTAAATATCATGGAAAAAATACTGGTCACCAGAATCAGGGTACACATCAGAATATCATGCATCCAGAATACAGGGATATCCAGCAACAAATCTCTTACAGTTCCTCCTCCCACAGAAGTTACAAATGCAATAATAAGCACTCCGAACGGATCAAGCCGTTTCTGCATTGCTGCAAAACTTCCGGACATGGAAAAGGCAATGGTCCCCAGGACTTCTATGGCAAAATTGAACTGTTCGTGCATATATGATGAGTATGAATGATAAGTAATGAGCAATGAGTAATAAAAATTATGCCATTTAAATTTGCGATAATTTAAACTTATACGTAGTCATAACTTTTACAAGTTCTTCACATTCTGTTTTTAAATGTAAAATTTTTTCCGGACTTACATATTCTAATTCTTCAATAATTTCAAGCCAAAGTTGAGTTTCATCAATTTCTTCGACTACTATGCACATTTTAGCAAATTTTTCTTTCTCCGATCTCGCTATGGCTACAGCTCTGTAATTGGCTGCCACAGAAGTTGCAGATCTGATAATTTGTTTCTTATTATTGAAATATCATCAGAATAGGGTAATGAAGAAAGTATTCTAATGATAGCAATAGAAAAGTTTTTCTTTCTTTCCCTGAAAATTTGATTAAAATCTACTCTATCAAAATTACTCATTACTTATTGCTCATTACTTATATTTACCTTTCCACTCTTACTGAGTCCGGAACCATCAGTTCGTATTCGCCACCGTGGTTAATAACTTCCCTTACAATGCTGCTGCTGATGAATGATTTTCCTGATGAAGTCAGTAAGAATACAGTTTCCAGTTTTTTGTGAGCTAACGTTCTGTTGGTATGGGCAATCGCTTTTTCAAATTCAAAATCTGCCGGGTTTCTCAATCCTCTGATGATGTACTGAGCATTTTTTTCAAAACAGTAATCTACCGTTAAGCCTTCGAAGGAGTCTACTTCCACATTGGGAAATTCTGCAACAGAGTTTTGAATAAATTCCATTCTTTTTTCAAGAGGGAACATATATTTTTTCTGAGAGTTTTGTCCGATAGCGATGATTAATTTATCAAATAGCGGTGCCGCTCTTTCTATAATGTCGTAATGTCCTAATGTAATCGGGTCAAAAGACCCTGGAAAAACAGCAATTTTCATGTTGTACGAGTTATGATTTTGAGTAGTGCATTATCAGTTAAAAGCTATATATTTCTTATTTCTAACCTCTAATTTCTAACTTCTATATTTACTTATTAAGTGCTTTTTCTACTTCATTTCCACAAAGATCCATGATGGAAATTCCATAATGTCTTGCCTGCTGAGGAAGGATACTTGCAGGAGAGAATCCTGGGTTGGTATTCATTTCAAGCATGTAAGGGATTCCGTTCATCAGAATATATTCACTTCTTGAAAAACCACTCATTCCTAATGAATTGTAAGCTCTTTTGGCAATTTCTTCCACTCTTTTGGTGGTTTCTTCGTCAATTCTTGCCGGTGTAATTTCTTCAGAAGCTCCTTCGTATTTTGCTTCATAATCGAAAAACTCATTAGTAGGAACAATTTCTGTAATTCCTAACACAATAGTTTCTCCTTTAAAATCAATAACACCTACAGAAACTTCCATACCATCAAGGAAGCTTTCAATCAGGATTTCATTATCTTCTTTGAATGCAATTTCAGTAGCCGCAATCAGTTCTGATTTTTCTTTTACTTTGGAAATTCCCAGCGAAGATCCGGACTGATTAGGTTTTACAAACAGAGGAAGATTAAGTTCTGATACAATCTCATCCACATTGATGTCTTCACCTTTTCTTAAATAAATACTTTTTGCAGAAGGAATTCCATATTTAGATAATACGGCAAGAGTGTCTTTTTTATTGAAAGTAAGGGCACTCTGGTAAAAATCACAACCTGTATATTTTTGACCAATGGCATCCCAGTATGCCTGAAGAATTCCATTTTCCCCCGGAGTTCCGTGGATAATATTGAAACAAACATCAAATTTTAAGACTTCTCCATTATCTAAAGTCACAGAAAAATCTCCTCTGTTGATGGCATATTTTTTATCATTTTCTCCTAAAAAATACCATTCATCTTTAAGGACTACTACTTTATATACGTCATAGAGATTTCTGTCCAGAGAATCATAAATCAATTGTCCGCTTTTTAAAGAAACAACATATTCATCAGAATAGCCTCCCATTACTACGGCAACACTTTTTTTATTCATAACCATATAGTATCAATTAAGGCAAATTTAATCATTTTATACAATGCAATATGGGAAATCGGCAAATTTTAAAATCAAAAATGAATTGTGTTAAATAAAAAGTCCATTCTAAAATTATTAGCTATATTTGCGGTTATAATTAAAGTATTTTTAAGTATGCTTAAATCACTTTTCAATTGGAAAGTTTTACTGAATTTAGTAGTAGCCATCGGTGTTTTCGTGGGGCTTGTATGGCTTACATTTCGCTGGTTGGAGTACCATACTAACCACGGTCAGGAAATTCCTGTTCCCAATATTGTAAATAAATCGGTACATGATGCCGTTAAAATATTAGATGATACAGGACTGGAATATGAAGTAGACAGTGCCAATTACGACCCGAAATACAGACCATTCCAGGTGTTGCAGGTATATCCTGCACCAGGTTCCCGTGTGAAAGACGGAAGAACGGTAACGCTTAAAGTAAATCCGAGAACATGGGCTCCTATTGCAGTGCCAAATGTTATCAATAAATATTCAGGGCTGGCATTCCAGAGATTGGATCAGGTAGGTCTTAAAATTGGTGATACCATTTATGAGCCGAGTATTCAGAAAGATGCTCTTTTAAGAATATTATATAAAGGAAATGCTGTAAACCCGGGAACTCGTTTGCCAAGATTTTCTACGATTGATGTAGTGGTAGGATCCGGGCCCATGAGAAATATTTCTATTCCTAATGTAGTAGGACTTACGGTAAAAGAGGCGAGAGCTGTCATTGCCAAAAGTATGTTTGAAGTAGGATTGGTAGAACATGAAGATGGAAGTAAAGATGAGTCTGATATTATCTATTATCAGGATCCTGCTTCCGGAGATGTTCGTGACCAGGGAATGCAGATCGACCTTTGGGCAAGTAAGAAAACTCCGGCAGAATTAAGAGCAAAAGTAGAGCAGTTGAATTCTATTTATCGTATGAAAGTAGATACATCACTTCCTCCGGTTCGATATGAAGAAGTACACAGTGAGCCAAGTTATGAAGCTCCCGTAGTACCCGCTCCAGCGCCTAAAAGAGAAACTCCAAAGCCGGAAGTTCCGAAAACTGAAACTCCTAAAACTCAGACTACAGCAGCTAAACCAGTGGCTACCACTGTTGAAAAACCTAAAACGTCTGCAGGAAACGGTACTCATGCTACAGGAAGTACAGCCAAACCGGCTGCAACAACACAACAACCTGCGCAAAAGCCAAAAGCTAAGAAGGTTGTCGTAGAATAAAATCAGATTAATATCAAAAATACAGGCTTCAACTGCAAAATGTTGAGGCCTTTTGTGTAAAAAATATAAAACAATGTCAGAAGATAACGACGATTTTTTAGATGAAGAATTACTAGATTCCAACAGTATTGAAAACATCGATATTGATGAGGAAAATAAAGGTTTGTATGAACATCTTAATATCACTGTTGACAGCAAGCAGGAACCATTAAGAATTGATAAGTTCCTTTTAATTTACAGACAGAATTCTTCAAGGAATAAAATTTCACAGACCTGCAGAGCCGGAAATGTGATAGTGAACGGAACAGCGGTGAAGCAGAATTACCGTGTAAAACCGGGAGATCAGATCTCTGTACTGCTTACACATCCTCCGAGAGAAAATGTTATTATTCCGCAGGATATTCCTGTGAATATTATTTATGAAGATGATGACCTTGTTGTAGTTGATAAAGAAGCGGGAATGGTGGTACACCCAGGATTTGGAAACTGGGACGGAACATTGGTGAACGCACTGGCTTTCCACTTTGAAAAGAATGGTGAGAAATCCGATCTTGACAGAGTAGGGCTTGTTCACAGAATTGATAAAGATACATCAGGACTATTAGTAATTGCCAAGAATGAATATGCATTAAGCTTCCTGGCAAAACAATTCTTTAACCGAACTACGAAAAGGCTGTATTGGGCTTTTGTGTGGGGAAATATGCAGGATGAAGAGGGGACAATCAGAGGGCATATCGGAAGGCATCCTAAAAACAGAATGCAGATGTCTGTTTATGAAGACGGCAGCCAGGGAAAACATGCGGTGACCCACTATAAGGTCTTGGAAAGATTTAAATACATGACATGGGTAGAGTGTAAACTGGAGACGGGAAGAACACACCAGATCAGAGCGCATTTCAGACATATAGGGCATACTTTGTTTAATGATGAAAGATATGAAGGACATACGCCTTTAAGAGGGGTAAATCTTCCAAAATACAAGCAATTTATTAAAAATGTTTTTGAAATTTTGCCAAGACATGCCCTTCATGCACATACCCTCGGATTTATACACCCAACAACAAAAAAGGAATTATATTTTGAGAGCCCAATGCCCAAAGATATGGCGGATGCTGTAAAAAAATGGAGAAATTATTTGGAAAACTAAAAATATATTGAGATTTTTTTTATATTTGTTGAATTGAAATCAAGATTTGTTATGAGAAAACTATATGCTATCGTATGTTTAGCTCTTTTGTCAAATGCATACAAAGCACAAGAATCACTACCATACTATCAGCAATATCTTTTGGATGGTGAGTTCCTGTTCAACCCAGCTCAATACGGAAAAACAGATTACGTACAGCTCAACGCCAATTATCAACAACAATTTTCAAAATTCAGTAATTCTCCGAATGTTCAGTCAATCGGGATGAATGCGAATATCTTTGATAGAGTAGGTGCTGGTATTTCCGTGTTCAGAGACAGTAATGGACCGATCTCTGCGGGTGGTATCACGGCTGGTGCTTCATATTTTATTCCGCTGAGTAGTGAAGGAGACAGAAAAGACCAGTTCTCTTTCGGTACAAGTGTTAACTTCTATAACATGAATTTTGATTATTCAAAAATTAATACTGAAGAAGGAGGTGACCCATTATTGAGAGGTGAAGAAAGTAACATCTTTATGGTGTATGCAAACTTTGGTTTGGCAGCTACCTACAGAGGTTTATTCGGGGGTGTTTCCGTAAATGATATCGCATTAAGTAATGATGCTTCTATCGTAAACAACTACGAACCTTCTCCAATTAAATTCTTCTTAAACTTAGGATATAACTGGAACATTGCTGATAACATTACATTAGCACCGTCAGCATTGATCAACCTTAATACCAATTCAACGAGAATGGTCGACTGGAACTTGATGGCGACATTCTCTAATGATATTAACGCATTCTCTTTCGGGGTGAGCTACAGAACGGTTCAGAACAGATTTGACAATCAGAACCTGAGTATCTCTCCAATTGTAAAAGTAAGATTCAACAAATTCATGATTGGAGCTACTTATAACCTTGGATTATCTGATATCCAGAGCTATGGTGGAAACAGCTTCATGATTGGTCTGGGTTATAACTTCGACAACTTCATTAATGCTAGAGGATTTAGATACTAATTAATTTAAATTAAATAAATTTGAGCTCTGAAATTTTTCAGAGCTTTTTTTATGATATATATTCACATTCCGTTCTGTAAACAAAAATGCAGTTATTGTAACTTTCATTTTTCAACATCCCTGAATTTCAAGGATGAAATGCTTCGTGCCATGAAAACTGAAATAGCCCTGAGAAAAGATGAGCTGCAGAACAGAACCCTGAAGTCCCTGTATTTTGGAGGAGGAACTCCCTCTATTCTTTCTGTAGATGAAATCAGTTCTTTAATAGATGAAGTATTACGGTATTTCAGTTTTGAAAAGGATATTGAAGTTACGCTGGAAGCCAATCCTGATGATTTAGATAAAATCTTTTTAAAACAACTTTCCGGAACCCCTGTGAACAGACTTTCCATTGGTACCCAAAGTTTTTTTGAAGAAGATTTAAAACTGATGAACAGGGCTCACTCTGCTTCCGAAGCAGAAAGTTCCATTAAACGAGCACAGGATTTCGGCTTTGAGAACCTTAGTATTGATCTGATCTATGGTTCACCCACTTCCAATCTTGAGATCTGGAAAGAAAACCTGAATAAGACAATTGCTTTAGAAGTTCCTCACATTTCATCTTATGCATTGACGGTAGAGCCTAAAACATCTCTGGAAAACTGGATTTCAAAAGGGAAAATAAAAAGTCCTATAGAAGAAGAGCAAAATAAAGAATTCTATTACCTGTCCGACTTTTTGAAAGACAATGGTTTTGAGCATTATGAAGTATCCAATTTTGCCAAACCTGGTTTCTACTCACGGCACAATTCTGCTTACTGGAAATACAATGAATATCTTGGAATAGGGCCATCAGCACATTCTTATAACGGATTTGATGTCCGAAGCTGGAACGTAGCCAATAATCAGCAGTACATTAAAAAACTGAATAATAAATTGCTGGCCAAAGAGGAAGAGATTCTTTCCCAGGAAGATCAGTTTAATGAAATGATTATGATTGGTCTGCGCACCATCTGGGGAGTAGATCTGGAAAGTTTAAAAAGTAAATTTTCAGAAAGAATGCTGGAGCATTTTCAGAGAGAGAGCAAGTCCAAAATTGAAGACGGTATTTTAATCATTGAAAATAATCATTTAAAAATTCCTGAAAAACATTGGTTTATGGCAGACGGAATTGCTTCGGATTTGTTTATTGTATAATAGCTGGATGTATACAGGATGCCATAAAATTCACTATTTTTGTATAAAATTTCAACTCATTTGAAAACGAAAAAACAAGATTATTCACATCTTTCACCAAGCCAGCCTATCGGAATTTTTGACAGCGGAGTGGGAGGTCTTACCGTTGCCAAAGAAATCAAAAGACTTCTGCCTAATGAAGATCTGATTTACTTTGGAGATACAAAGCACCTTCCTTACGGAGAAAAATCTAAGGAAGCCATTATTGAATATTCTACAAAGATCACCAATTTTCTGTTGGAGCAGAACTGTAAAGCTATTGTGATTGCCTGTAATACAGCAACGGCTAATGCTTTAAATGAAGTTATGCAGTCTGTTGCGGGAAAAGTTCCTGTAATTGACGTTATTAATCCTGTGGCAGAAAAAGTATCTTATGAAATCCATAATAATGTAGGGGTTATTGCGACCAAAGCTACTGTGAATTCAGGATTATATAAAAAGAGTATCCGAAAGCATAATAAATGGATCAAAGTGGATGAATTGGCAACGCCATTGCTGGTTCCTGCTATTGAAGAAGGATTTAAAAACCATCCGATTACCCATGCTATTATTTATAATTATTTAAGTAACAGTAAATTAAAAAATATTGAAACACTGATTCTGGGATGTACTCATTATCCTCTTTTAATTGACGAGATCAAGCAGTATTATGGTAACCGGGTTCGTGTGATTGACTCTCCGAATATTGTAGCCAATCATCTGAAGATTATTCTGGATAAGTACAATCTTTTAAATGATAACAATCCCAAGCCGAATTATCACTTCTATCTTTCAGACCTTACCAAAAATTTTGAAAAGATCTCTAAGAAGTTCTTCGGAAAAACAATTGATTTAGAATTAAAAGTATTATAAACAAGAAAGTCTGCCTCGTATGGAAGCAGACTTTTTTATTTGTTACATGTTGTCATTACAAAATCATGTTTTTAAGACACAAAGATTTATTTTTTGTAAAACCTTATACTTCATTTAGTTCCCACAGATTTCACAGATTCCACAGATAATAATGCTTTTAAAATTAAAAGGTGACTAAAAATCTGTGTCCTCTGTGGGGAAATAATGTGCAATTTCATTGGTGTTTGCTGTGAAAGAGATCGTGAATTCGTGTTTAAAATTACGCTTCTACAATTACTTTTTCAGCATTCAGTCTTTTCTTCGGATTGAATTTAGGCTGATTGGCATCTGCTTCATCTCTTTCCCCGATGGCTACAGCAAATAACGTCTCGTATTTTTCATTATTCAGAACAGCATCATATCCTTCAGGTTCAATGCCTTCCATTGGAGTAGAATCTATTCCTATTGCTGCGCATGCAGATAAAAGTACTCCTAAAGATAAATATACCTGATGGCCAAGCCATGATTTTATCGCATCTTCTCCCTTAGGTTTTACCATAGTTCGGTAATAATTAACAGAACCTTCTGGAAGGTTTTCTTCAATTTGCTTTTCAAAGTTTTCTACGTTTTTGATCACCTGAAAGACAATTATATGACTGCTATCTAAAACTTTTTCTTTATTAAAATAAGACTTATCACCTAATTGTTTTTTCAGTTCAGGATCATTCACGAAAATAAAATTCCATGGCTGACTGTTGATGGAGGAAGGACTTAAATTTAAGATCTCCTGAAGCGTTGCAATTTGTTCTTCACTGATTTTTCCCTGTGGATTATACTTTTTTACAGTATACCTGTTTTTCATTTGGTCTAAAAAGTTCATAATTTTATACTATCATTTTTATAGTTGCAAAAGTAATTTAAGTTTCTTAACTTTGCAATAACGGTAAAAAAGGATAGTATAAAATGTATACAATAGATAATAAATCGTATCCCTGCTGTACAAGCGTCACGATGAAATTTATAGGAGGGAAGTGGAAAGCAGTAATTTTACATCATCTTATTGGTGGGGCTAAGCGTTATAACGAGATAAGAAAGTCTATTCCTACCATTACGGAAAGAACATTGAGTTTACAGCTAAAACAATTGGAAGAAGACGGAATTGTGGACAGAAAAGTTTTTACGGAAAAACCTCCTTTAGTGGTAGAATACGAATTAACAGACTTTGGAAAGACACTTTTACCCGTTTTAGAAGCAATAACAAAATGGGGTGAAAAATCGCCTGTAATATCAAAAAAAATAATCAGGAATTAGAGTTCCTGATTATCTTCTTTATTCGGTTCAAAAAAACTGAAACTTACGTTTCCGTATTTTCGGGTATCTATTAAATTGGGATGGTCGAGCTTCATACGACTTTGGTGCTCTACTATCAGAACCCCGTTTTCCTTCAGGTATTTATTGTTTAAAACCAGAGAAATGAGCTCGTGGTATTTTTTCTCTTCCATTTCAAAAGGAGCATCAGAGAAAACAATTTCAAAAGATTTCTTATTTCTGAATTTTTTAAGCCAGTCAAAGACATCTCCTCTCTGTACATTGATCTGAAGTGCCATATCAAGTTCAGAGGCAGTAGAGTTGATAAATGCGGTATGCTTTGGATTCAGTTCCACAGAAGTAACATTCTGACACCCTCTGGAAGCAAATTCAAAGGTAATAGAACCAATACCTGCAAAAAGATCAAGTACGGAAATCGACTGCATATCATATTTGTTTTCCAGAATGCTGAATAAAGCCTCTTTCGCAAAATCGGTGGTAGGTCTTACTTCAAAGTTTTTAGGAGCTGCAATTTTTTTGGCTTTCCATTTGCCTGATATAATTCTGAACATACTGAAATTATTATTGACAGCGAAATTACTAAATGTTGACAAATAAAAAAGAACCAATACGTAATTATTTTTTATTTCGGGAGAATGCCTATTTTTGCGCCTTGAAAAATAATAATCATGAATAAATCATTTTACACATTTTTGTTCAGTGTCGTTCTAAGTTTAACATTATCTGCACAGAATAATTTTGAAAAAGGCTATGTAATCAATAGCACTGGAGAGAAAATTGAAGGGTTGATAAAGAATCTTGATTGGAAAGACTCTCCTTCTCAGATTACCTTTAAACAGGAAAATAACCTTTCTGTTAAAACATATGCTATTGACAACATTAAAAGTTTTGAGATTGAAGGCAAAGTGAAATATGTAAAAGCCGAAGTGAATGTTGATATGTCCAGCGATGACATCAATGCTTTAACAGAGGATGAAAAACCTCATTTTACTAAAAAGACAGTGCTTCTTAAAACGGTTATCGAAGGGAAATATACGCTGTACAAATATGCCAGTGAGTATCTTGAGCGCTTTTTCTATCAAAAAGAAGATGGAATAGAACCTCTGATATTTAAAAGATACCAGATATCGAGTTCCCAGGTGGGAAAAAATAATACGTATCAAAATCAATTAAAAAGTCTATCGGATTGTGGTAATACTACTGGTTCCCAATTTTCAAATGTAGAATACAGAGAGAGCAGCTTAAAAAGTGTTTTTATTAAGTTGAATACTTGTGGAAATGAAGATTATAAAAGTTTTGATGAAAAAAGAACAAATAAAAAAATATTCCATTTGTCTGTAAGACCCGGAATTAATTTTTCATCTTTAGATATTAAGAATAAGGCACTTAATAATGTTTTTGATTCTGATTATGGAAGTCAAACTAATTTTAGAAT
Organism: Chryseobacterium metallicongregator; assembly: GCF_031324065.1. NCBI lineage: Bacteria > Pseudomonadati > Bacteroidota > Flavobacteriia > Flavobacteriales > Weeksellaceae > Chryseobacterium > Chryseobacterium metallicongregator. The sequence goes on along the minus strand of NZ_JAVIXS010000004.1, from coordinate 214,441 downwards.
GGGAGTTGAGGCAGAGTTTGTCCTGCCGTTCAATAATAGCAAATGGTCAATTATTGCAGAACCTACCTATCAATATTTTAAAGCAGATAAAGAAGTATTTACAAATACTATTTTGGGCGAAAAAGTATCAAATAAATCTTCGGTAAAGTACTCGTCTATTGAAATTCCTGTAGGAGTAAGATATTATGCATTTTTGAATGAAAAATCAAGGCTGTTTTTTAATGCGTCAGTGATATTTGATGTTCCAATGGGAGATTCAGAAGTGAAATATGAGATATATAACTATGCTAAGGAAAATTATAATGTTGAACCCGGAATGAATTTAGGCCTTGGAATAGGGTATAAATACAATGACAAATATAGTATTGAATTTAATGTACATACAAAAAGAGACCTGCTTAAGGTGGATCAGCAAGATACATCTTATCAAAACTTTTCAATTATCCTGGGATACACATTATTCTAGATATAAAAATAATGAAGACAAAAAAAGGTACTGCCAGCGCAGTACCTTTTTTAATTTAATATAAAATTCTTATTGGGAATATTGTCAAAGACAATTTTCAGATTTTTAACAAATTTCTGAAGTTCAGAAATGAAAGTTTCATTTTCCGTGGTTTCGCCATAAGCATAAAAGCTGGTTTCATTGATTCCGAAACCTATTTTACTCAATGTAAACATGATGAAATAAAGAAAATCTACTTCTGAGTTGACATCCAGATTATTATAAAGAATAATTTTCTTATTATCAATCGCAAAAAACTCACATTGATTGTGATAAAGATTGATATGAATTTCCTTATTGGTTTTATTATTGATCGAACTTAGAAACTTTTCTCCGGAGAAATTAAAATGAACCGGTATTGCCAGCTCTTTTATTTTCTTATAGTAGTTTTTCGGGAAAGTATAATAAAACTGAATATTGAATTTTTTGTTGATAGAAAGCATCAGCTCTTCCTTCTCTCTGTCGGTAGGAGCGTTGAAAGCAATCAGATCAAATCCTGCATCATGCTCGGAAAAACCTTCCGGCATCAGGGTAAAATGATTCAATGCTGAAATCACATGGATTTCGTCATAGCGCTGCTTTATAAGAACTTCATCCAGCTTTTGGTCAATAAGATTGGCCGGTGTCTCTTCAGTAACGAAATAAGACTTTTCCTCCAGAATGTTTTTGTTTTTAACAATCTGGCAAATCAATCCGTCTTTGGTAAAAAGTAAATTAAGTACGTTCATATTTCAATTCCTGCAAATTTAGTGAAATTCTACCATTACCGCACCCGATTGATGGTGAAGTATTTCCTTATTATAAAAATCAATATTAACCTGGCTTTCCAATACATCCCGAACCATCCTCTGCAAAGTCCCGTCACCAATGCCGTGAACAATTTCCAGTCTCTTCAGGTTGTTTTTTCTGCAAAACTCAATCACTTCAATCAGTTTTTCCTTTTGAATAAACAATCTTTCAAAACTGTCATAATCATTAGGATTCTTTACCAAATTATGAAAATGAAGGTCTAAAACCAAATGATTTTTCTGATGTTTTTTAGAAATAATTTTTTTAGGTTCTGTTTTTCTTACGACTCTGATATTTTCATAAAGATCAGCATCTTTAGGAACCAGTTTTTCTTTGTGGTATTGATGAGTAAAACCATATTCATCTTTAAAAAAGACAAAATTTCCTTTCACGGAAGTAATTACTCCGCTTAAATCTTCATCTACTACCGAAACCTTATCGCCGATCTTCATAATTTTTAAGACTTATCTGAACCCAATGTTTCTGCAAAGGTAGAAAGTAAAATGGATGAACACAAACTCTCAAATTCTCAAATCCTCTCACCCCGTCAGGCTCTTGGTCCCAGTTCAATGACCTCCAGATCTTTAATTTCTTCACCGTCTACCACAAATCGCATCATAGTTCTTACTTTATGCCAGCCCTGTTTACCACAAGCTCCTGGGTTCAGATGAAGAAGACTGTTTTTCTCGTCATACATTGCTTTTAGAATATGAGAGTGTCCTGAAATAAATAATTTCGGAGCTTTTTCTGCAATTTCTTTTTTTGTAAGTGGAGTATATTTTCCCGGATAACCTCCGATGTGGATCATCAGAACTTCCAGTTTTTCACAAAAGAAACGGTTCACTTCCGGAAATTCAGCCTGAATTTTAGCATTATCAATATTTCCGTAAACTCCTTTTAATGGTTTTATTTTTTCCAGCTGTTCAATCACATCCATACTTCCGAAATCTCCGCAATGCCATACTTCATCAGCCTGAGAAGCATATTCCAGAATTCTGTCATCAATATAAGAATGAGAGTCGGAAAGGAGAAGGACTTTGGTCATTATCTAATTGTTCTTTCAGTAATATTTTCGTTGTATTTATCTTTGAAAATGGCTACACGGTCGGGATTCAGTTCTCCGTCATGATTAATGACTCTTTCTTTCAATAACCATTTCACCAGCTTTTCCATCCCTTTTTTGGAATTCATAAAATTGGCAATTTTAGCAATATCAGTAGATTCTACCTTTACCTTTTCTGTCAGAAAATTCAGGATAAAATAATCATCACTTACATAACTTGGCGTTTCATTATCCATATATCTGTAAAGAAGAACTTCCTCATCATCTTTCATGGAGAAAAATGAATATTGTGCTACATTGATCTTTTCAGCTTTCAGGATTTGTTTTCCATCCAGTAAAACTTTATCGTCTTTGATGGTTACATCCTGAGAAAAGTATAAATTACAGCTTATCATCAATAAGAAGAAAGTCAATAATCTGTTAACTGTCATTTTACTATTTTTTAAGACTGCAAATATAAAGAAGCTTTTATCAATTCACAGGAGATCCTAATCAGTAATATTTTTTGTTTTTCTGATAGAATCCATTTTCTTTTCAATATCTGCACTGAAAACCTTTTTTAATTTCAGTTGATTTTCTGTAAGTTTTGAAATAACAAAAGTACCGGTCATATTGGTATTAGACGGGAAAACTAATGTCACTGTAGAATCAGAAGCTTTTCTCCAGCTCCCGATATAACGGTCTGGCTTTTCATTTTTTTTATTTGCAGGTTCTTCTAAGGAATCATATCTTAAGGTAGATTTAATCAGATTTCCTGTGATTTTTCCATTTTTCTGAAATCTTATTCCTTCTCTTCTTGCCTCAAAACCATCCTGTTTTTCATAAGTATAAATATAGGTATCCATTTTACTAAGATTCCAGGTCTGTAAAAGCAAAGGATTGGAAGTTCTGTCCTGGGCTTTACCACTGATTGCGAAAAAAGAGAAAATACAGATACAAATAGGCTTTTTCATGAATACTGCTGATTTATCGTAAAGTTTTAGCACGGCTAAAATTAGCATGCGTAATATTTAGTAAATTTGGGAAAATTAAAATAAACAATGAAACAGAAACTTTCTTTTTTCATTTTTCTTTTGACCGTTGGATTGGCCAATGCGCAGGTAGAAGAAAAAAAACTGGATGAACTGATCCAAAATACCCTGAAAACCTTTGATGTACCGGGAATGTCAGTAGGAATTGTGAAAGATGGAAAAATGATCTATTCCAAAGGGTTTGGTGTACGTTCTCTTACAACAAAGCAGCCGATGGATGACAATACGCTAGTTGGGATTGCTTCCAACTCAAAAGGCTTTACCTGCACAGCATTAGCCATTTTAGCAGATGAAGGAAAGCTGAACTGGGATGATAAAGTTTCAAAATATATTCCTGAGTTTCAAATGTACGATCCTTACGTTTCGCAAAATGTTACCATTAAAGATCTTATCACACATAGAGCAGGATTAGGACTAGGACAGGGAGATCTTATGTTTTTTCCGGAAGGAGGAAATTTAACCGTTAATGATATTGTGCATAATGTGAGATATCTTAAACCGGAAAATCCTTTCAGAACAAAATTGGATTATAACAATATCATGTTTATTGTGGCTGGGGAAGTGATTCACAGAGTTTCCGGATTAAGCTGGGCAGAATTTATTGAGCAAAGAATTATGAAGCCTGTAGGAATGACTTCAAGCTTCGGAAGCTATAACAGAGCAAAAGCTACAGCAAACAAAATTGATGCACATGCTCCTGTAGACGGAAAAGCAATTGCTGTTCCTCACGACTGGAATGAGACTGCCAATGCTGCTGGAGGAATCATGAGTAATATCAAAGATATGACAACCTGGGCAGAATGTCTATTGAATAATTTTACCACTAAAGATGGGAAAAAACTGGTTTCTGATAAGAATGTTCAACAACTTTGGAGTCTGCAGATTCCGGATAGAGTAGCTGCAAAAAATCCGTATGATACAAGTTTTTACGGATATGGTTTAGGATGGTTTCTGAGTGATGTTAAAGGACACAAACAGGTACAGCATACAGGAGGATTGATCGGAACTGTTACTCAGTTTACCTTAATTCCGGATATGAAGCTGGGAATCGTAGTATTGACCAATCAACAGTCAGGAGCGGCTTTCAATACAATTACCAATACGGTGAAAGATTCTTACCTTGGGGTAGCAGACAGAAACTGGCTGAAAACATACGGCGACAGAATGTCTAAAATGGAGGCTGAATTCAACAAACAGAAAAAAGATGCCTTTGCAAAATCTGAAGTATTCAAAAAAGAAAAATCACTTCAGCCAAAAGCAGAACAGTTCACAGGAACATACAATGATGCCTGGTTTGGTGATGTGGAAATTGTTCAGCAGGGAAATACCTACAGAATCTCATGCAAAAACTCTCCAAGATTAAAAGGCGAGTTACTTCCTTATTCCAACAATTCCTTCATTATCAAATGGGATGACAGAAGCTATGATGCAGATGCTTATATTATTTTCAATTATGATGAAAACGGAAAAGCAGAATCTGCTAGATTGAAAGCAATCTCTGATGTGACAGATTTCAGTTTTGATTTTGATGATCTGGATTTGAAAAGAAAATAAAAAATGAAATCGCAAAAGATATTCAATAGAAACGGGCTTTAGCTCGTTTTTTTCATTTTTACCACGATAATGGCTTTAGCCGAAGCTAGCCACCCCGTCAAAAAATAAATTTTTTGCCACCCCCTCCAATGGAGGGGAATATGCAGCCGGTACAACAAATATTGGTTTATTTTACAAGATTCAGATCCTGATTGGCTAAAGTAAGTTCTGTGTTAAGATGTAGCTTTTCAAAGAAATTTTTCAGCTCAAGAAGTCTTTTCTTATTGTCATAATGGATACTTGAATTCAGTTTTCTCTGGCAGAGCGAGCAGGCTCTGGCAAGATGATAATCTGTTTCGGGTAATGAATTAGTGCCGTTCATCGCACAGTTGGCATTCAGACAATGACTAATTCCAAACATATGGCCAATCTCATGTGAACTGATTTTTATTAGTCTTAAAAGACTTTCATTAAAATTAGAATCTGTTAATTGACCTCTGGCAAATCTGTACATCGAGGTTACTCCCACGCCATCCTCATATGAAGCCAGTCCGAAAACGTAGTTCCATTCCGGTTTTGGAAAAAGATCTTGCTCTGTGATTCCCATCAGTACCAATGCATCTTTCGGTTTCTTTTTAATCAGAATACTGTCTAAAACATATCCTGCAAGAATCTGTTCCTGTCCTTCTTTTGAAATTCTTTTAACCTTTTCAGGAAATATTGTGTTGGGTAAAACAGGAAGTACCTTTGTTTCCAGCTGAAAATAGGTTTTCAGATATTGTTGGGCAAGTGCTATTTCTTTTTTCTGAAGTTCATCAAATTGTCCGATCGGCTGCAGATAAATGGTGTTCTTTCCAGGCTCAGGTTTTATCTTTTTTAATTTCTGAAAATCTTCCAATGTCTGGAAATGTTCATTATGATTATACCGCCAGCTTCCGGGTTTGGGAGAAGAGGAAAGCTTTATATCATTCAGTGCAATAGATTCATAGTAGGTTTTCTTCTGTTTCTGACATGAGAAAAGAAGGATTAATAGGGGTACATAAAAAAATAAAGAGATGAAGTTATATCTTCCCTGGCTCATAAAAGAAGAGTAGTTTCTTTTTAGCACCGTCGAATTCTGCCCAGGATTCACAGTCTACTTCAAAACCGGCAACTCCGCAAGTGGGAAAATGGAAAATATCCTCAGAAATGGAATTGGCAAAATTGGAAATTCCATTATTGTGAGAGAAGAACGCAACTGAATTCAGGTTGTCATCCAGATCATAAATTACAGATTCAAAGCTTCTTTCCGAAGGGTTATATAGTTTTTCATCAGTAGAACAGTTCAGCTGATAGGCCTGATTAAAGATTTTACAGGTATTCAGTGCACGAACCGCGGGGCTCGATACAAAATGGTCTATAGAAATATTATTGCTTTTCAGGAATCTGGACATGTGCATAGCATCCTCCAAACCTTTGTCTGCCAAAGGTCTGTCAAAGTCCTCCGTTTCCTCCGGCCAGTCGCTTTTTGCATGTCTAACGAGGATGAGTTTCTTCATATAATTGTTTTTTGGAAGATTAAAATTATAAAAAAAATAATGGAATAAAACATGATTTATATAAAAAAACTGCGTTATGAATAAAATCAGTAAATTTTACTAAATTTGCAAACTTATGGGACAAATCCTTGCAATAGACTACGGAAAGGCTCGTTGTGGTATCGCTGCAACCGATGATATGCAGATTATAGCCAGTGGACTGGAGACTGTAGAGAACCGTTTTTTAATGGAATTTTTGAAAAAATATTTCAATGAAAACAAGGTAGATGAAGTGGTAGTTGGGCTTCCCATAGATTTGAAAGGAAATGTTTCAGAAGTGGAAACCGATATTTTAAAATTCATAGAAGAATTTAAAAAAGAATTTTCGGATATTGCAGTTCACCGTTTTGATGAAAGGTTTACCTCCAAAATGGCTTCATTTTTTATTTCCCAAAGTGGAAAAAACAAGAAAAAGAGGCAGGAAAAAGGATTAATAGATAAAGTAAGTGCAACAATTATATTGCAGAATTTTTTAGAACAAAGATTAAAATGATATTACCGATAAGAGCTTTTGGGGATCCTGTTTTGAGAAAAGTAGGAAAAGATATAGACAAAGATTATCCCGAATTACAGGAACTGATAGATAACATGTTCGAAACCATGTACAGCGCAAATGGCATAGGTCTTGCAGCGCCACAGATTGGTTTGGATATCCGTCTGTTTGTAATAGATGTAACGCCTCTTGCAGAAGATGAGGATTATGAAGATATTAAAGACGAGTTGGCGGAGTTCAAAAAAGTATTCATTAATGCACAGATTCTTGAAGAATCAGGGGAAGAATGGAAGTTCAATGAGGGCTGTCTTTCTATTCCTGATGTAAGAGAAGATGTGAAAAGAAAGGGTACAATCGTTATTGAATATTATGACGAAAATTTTGTGAAACATACAGAAACTTTTTCCGATATTAGAGCCCGCGTAATTCAGCATGAATATGACCACATTGAAGGAGTTCTGTTTACCGACCATCTGAGTGCTCTGAAGAAGAAACTCGTAAAAGGTAAGCTGACTAAAATCTCTCAGGGGGATGTGAACATCGGTTACAAAATGAGATTTCCAAAATAATTAAATAAGGATTAAAACGAATAATAAAAAGCAAAAAGCTAGTGCTGATTGCAGAATTTACAAAAAATAAAATTATGCTGTTAGAAAAAATAATTTCAATTTCTGGAAAACCAGGACTTTTCAAATTAGTTTCTCAATTAAGAAACGGATTCATCATTGAAGATGTTACCAACAAGAAAAAAGTAAGCATTGGAAACTCAAGCCAGGTAAGTTTATTGGACAATATTGCCATGTTTACATTTGAGAAAGAAGTTCCTTTGTTTGAAGTATTTGAAAATATTGCTAAAAACAACGACTATAAGGAAACAATTTCTCACAAATCTTCTGATGCAGATTTGAAAGATTTTATGCTGGAATCACTTCCTAACTATGATACAGAAAGAGTATATTCTTCTGACATTAAGAAATTGGCTCAGTGGTACAACATCCTTCATAAAGCAGGATATATCACTCCGGATAGCTTTGTAAAAGCAGAGCCTGAAACTTTGGAAGGTGAGCCGGCTGAAGAAGTAAGCATTGAAAAAGAAGCTAAAAAAGCTCCAAAAGCAGAAAAACCAGCTGCTCCAAAAGTAAAAGCTACTTCCGCTGCAAAATCAGCTCCTAAGAGTACACACAGAAAACAAGGATAATTCATTTTTGAATTAAAAATACAAAACCTTGTCTGGAATTTCCGGACAAGGTTTTTTGTTTTTTATTAGGGAGCAGGAAGCAGATGTTAGGTAGCAGGGAGCAAGGATCAGCAAAATTTTCTGCTGAGTTCAAGCTTCGTCTTTATCTTTATCTTTAAACCTTAAACCTTAAACCTCGAATCTCACTAACCCCGTATCTCGTATCCTATTAACCATAAACGTCCAAATTTTCACTTCAAACCTCTACCACAGACCCAAAATAACCCTTACATTTGTATAAGATTGAATTTGCCATTATTTATGAATACGAAACAAGAGAAACTGGAGGCCTTCGGAAGATTACTGGATATTATGGATGATTTACGTGAAAAATGTCCATGGGATCAGAAACAGACATTACAGTCCCTTCGCCATCTTACCCTTGAAGAAACCTACGAACTTTCAGATGCTATTTTACAGGAAGATTTACAGGAAGTAAAAAAAGAATTGGGTGATGTTTTACTTCACTTGGTTTTTTATGCTAAAATAGGTTCGGAAAAAGAAAGTTTTGACATTGCAGATGTTATCAATTCCCTTAATGAAAAGCTGATCTTCCGTCATCCTCATATTTACGGAGATGTTGAGGTGAAAGATGAAGAAGAAGTGAAACAGAACTGGGAAAAATTAAAATTAAAAGAAGGAAACAAATCTATTTTGGGTGGAGTACCGAAAAGCCTTCCAAGTCTGGTAAAAGCCTATAGAATTCAGGATAAGGTGAAAGGGATCGGTTTTGAGTTTCATGATGCAGAAGATGCATGGAAGAAAGTAGATGAGGAGATTCAGGAGTTTCATGCTGAGACTGATCTTGATAAAAAAGAACAGGAACTTGGCGATGTATTTTTCTCACTGATCAATTATGCCAGAATTTCAGGAATCAATCCGGATTCTGCGCTGGAGAGAACCAATCTTAAGTTTATTTCAAGATTTCAAAAGATGGAAGGGCTTGCTGAAGAGCAGGATTTAAAGTTGGCAGATATGTCTCTGGAAGAAATGGATGTCCTTTGGGAAAAGGCAAAAAAACATTCATAACTTCTGATTGGAACAATTAATGCTTCTTACATTCAATTAAAAAAATAAAAATATACCTATGTTACGTTTTCTTATTTTACCTGCTTTGCTTTTATTGAGCTGTAATCCGAAAGCTCAGAATTCTCCCACTAATGAGGACGAATTAAAAGTTCAGTTTTCCTTACCTAAAAAGTTGAAGGAAGTTTCCGGAATTACTTTGTCAAAAGATAAGAAAACGATCTGGGCAATAGAAGACAGAGGAAATAAAAATGCAATATACGGACTGAGTGATAAAGGTGATATGCTGGCAAAGATACCTGTGGAAAGTACTGAAAATACAGACTGGGAAGATATCATATCAGATACTCAGGGAAATATTTATATTGGGGATTTTGGTAATAATGATAATAACAGGCAGGACCTTGCTATCTTAAAAACAGATTTGAAAGACAGCAGACAAAGTACTACCAGGGTTGTTCAGACTACGAAATTCCATTATCAGGGACAGACGGAATTTCCTCCAAAAAAATCAAATCTTTTGTATGATTGTGAGGCGTTTGTTGAAATGAATGGTAACTTTTATTTATTTACCAAAAACAGGAGCAAAGGTTTTGACGGGACTTTCCTTGTATTCCAGGTGCCTAATAAAGAAGGTGATTTTGAAGCAAAGCTAATAGGAACACTGAAACTTCAGGGTGGATATAATGATGCTGCCATTACTTCAGCTACCATCAACAGTACGAAGGATAAGATTGTATTGCTGACCCATAAAAATGTTCACGTCCTTACCGGATTTACTGCTAATGATTTCAGCTCTGCTAAAATTCAGAAAATTCCATTGAATCATAATTCGCAAAAAGAAGCTATTGTTTTTCTTGATGATAAAACAGTAATGATTGCAGATGAGAAAGGGAAGAATGAAGGTGGAAATGTGTATACTTTTTCTTTAAATTAAATTTTTTATTTTTATAAAAATAGACTAACTAACTAACCATGAAAAAATTGTTTTACATTTCACTTGTGCTGAGTTTGTTTTCCTGCAGCAACAGTGATGACACGACCGAAGATACGCCATCTCCAATTGTACATACAGAAAAAGCTTATGTATATAATACGGATGGTGTAGGAACAGTACCTAACCCTAAAGAATACTATGAGTTTACTTATGAAAACGGAAATTTAGTCAATGTTAAAGGAAGATTTTTGCCAGTATTCTTTCAAATGTTTAACATGTTTTTCTCCGATTTAACTACTCAATTATCTTATAATGATAACAAAATAAAGGTAAGTGTTTTAGAATTTGCTGGCATTTCCAAACATGATGAATATCTGTATTACATGGAAAATAACAGACCCCAAAAAGTTGAATATTATTATGTTAATAAAGACACAGGGAATTCTCCCATAGTATATACAAAAACTTACACCTATGGGCAGGATAGAGTAGAAAAGACGTCTATAAAATTTAATAATGCAGCTAATACTGAATATGCTACAACATATTATTATGACGACAAAAATAACCTTACCAAATCTGAGATGCTTGAAACAGGAAATGGGGTAACTTATCAACGAACCACTACTACTTATTCTGATTTTGATAATGCTGCAAATCCATTCAAAAAACTTTATCTCATTAATGATGTTTTCTATGAGAAAAGCTTATCTGCTAATAATTTCAGAACAAAAGAATCTGTTGTTGAAAGATTAAATCCTAATAGCACTGTTCCCCCAAAAATATCGAAAAGAACTTGGACCTATAAATATGATGTCAACGGACAAGTACTCTTATACTTCCCTGTACCATAAATGAATAAATAAAACCCCAAAGAGAAATCTGTGGGGTTTTTGAATATATGAAATGTTAATGAAGTGATTGACGTTTGCATTGTTTACGGAGTCAGATATGAGATATGAATATTTCCGCTGGATAATCTGAAATCCTGAGTATAGCGGCAGCGTATTCTGAAGGTTTCTCCTGTATTAAAAAAGTTAATGGAAGAAAGGTTATGATTCAATCCCGTTGTACGTTCTCCATGGCCCGTAGATATGCCTGCTAGCGTTGTGAGTGTGGGGGAAACTTTTTGTATGTATGAATTAGCTGTTCCTGCAGTTTGTCCTGATGGATTTAAATTGAGATCATAGGTGGCATAAGGAACAATATTATAAAATCCAGGTTTTACAACTGTGAAAAGACCTGTTGTTGAATTATAAGTTAAATAAGCCGTATCAATTTTATTACTCACATTGAAAATATAGGTTTGTGAATAATTCTCATGAGTACTAACCGGAGTAGAATGGGTACCTGTATAACTTCCGCTTGCCGGACTGATGTTTGTTTTGTTTCCTACATACACCACCTTTAGAAAGTTTTCAGATTCAATCGTTTTCCAAACCGGGGCATTTCCCGCTCCGTTGGACATTAAGACCTCGCCTTTGTTTCCTGAATTTCCCTTTGTTCTGTCATCTCCTCCTACATTCAGATCTTTAACTACCTGAAGTGAACCGTTGACATGCAGAGTATGTTGTGGAGTTGGAGTTTTGATCCCTACCTGTGCATTTAAGTGTATGAACATGACAAATAATGCCATATACAGTAGCTTTTTTTTCATCATTTGTTGATTTTTTGTTGCCACAAATATAAAATGTTTTTAAAATGTCAATTTTTTGAAAAATTGATAAACATATTGAACTATGTCTGGTTTTGACTTATGTAGCTGAAAATATGACTTTTAATTAAAAGCCATATTTGTTTTATCAGTAAAAAATGTGAGTTGAAAATTTGAATTGTTAAATTTTATTTAAATTGATTTTTTTTCGAATATTCAATTTTAAACAAATTAATCAACTGTTAATCAGTGTGTTGTAGTGTTTTTAAAAAAGTAAATTTCTTTTGTCTTGAAAAACTTAGAACTTCATACCCACTCCGGCAGAAATCCTTCCTCCGTCTGAACCATAGAAATAATTCAATCTTGCAGACATCATTTCCACAATACTCAGCCATACTCCTGCACCGGCAGATTGATGCCATTTTCTGGAATTTTCATTGTCGTTCCATACACGGCCGATATCATATCCGATAAGAATTCCCATGTTTGCCGGAACAATATTATTTCTTACCCTTCCAAAATCCCATCGGATTTCCGAGTTATTGGTAAAATATGATCTTCCTGAGAATCTTTCATTTCTGAAGGCTCTCATTCCATTATTGCCTCCAATAGCTGCAGCCTGATAGAATTCAAAATTATTATTATTAATCCACATGACATTACTTGAATTGGCGAATACAAATGTTCCCTTTTTATCAATTCTGTGGTCAATGGCAAGCTTTCCTTTTACGGTTACGAAATTCTTGTTAAAATCAGAAAGCGTTGCTTTCCAGTCTGCATTCAACATAAATTCCAATCCAAGAGTAGGGAAGGCCGCATTATCTGCATTTTTATATCCGAACGTATAATTTGCTCCCACAAACTGCTGACTGTTGAATACGCCTGGTCTCACATCCGGTGACTGGTTGATGAAGCGGTCAGCTTTTCTCTGTACTTTATTATCTTCAAAAGTCAATTGAAACTGGTGGCTGAGGTTCATCCAGCTCTTTTGAGAAATGGAAGGAGCAAAGTTGAACTTGGAAATTCTGGCTCTGTTGTATTCCCTTTCTGTATCTTCCTTGTCATACTCACTTTCATTGGAAAGCCCAAAGAAGTTTTGAGAGAATCTTGGGGTTGTATAAAATGCATCAAGGTTGATATCCCAACCTGAGATCGCTTTTTTAAATACACCTTTGTACGTAAGACTAAACCCTGCAGTAGCAGTATAAAAATTAGCTTTTAAGCTGTGCCTTTGGGTAAAAGGATCACGAATGAAATTATTCACAGTATAATTGGCCAGAACCCCCACAATGACTCCATCGTCCGGGTTGTAATCCAGGTTTGGATATCCGGCAACCGAATTATATTTCGGGTGTTTATAATTATAACTGTTGATATCATAATCATCAGTTATATTCTTGGTTGCATTTCCTGCATTATAGGTATTCTTCTGAGATTTAAAATCATAAATCTTCACTTTTCTTCCATCCGCAACGTTATAGGTATCGTGGTTATATCCTCCAATCAGTCTGATGGTCATTTTAGGATTTCCACTACCTGTTACTACGTAGGTATCATCATCTTCCAGTCCGTAGATCCATAATTCTTTAGTTTTTGAATCATGATAAGTCTTTTCAAAAACCAATTCATTCTGATCTTTATTTTTACCCAACTTATATTGCTGTACCAGTACGGAGTGTCCGTTTTTGGTGATCACAAACTTATCAGGATTTACCGTTCCAGCCAGAGGAACTTTTTTCTGCAATACATCATAATACTGTGCAGCGTAGCTCTGAAGTTTTGTTTTTCTGATTTTCAGTTTTCTCTGGATTTCGGCAATGGTGTCATCCTGTACTTCTTTCGGAAGATTATGGAAAGCATCATCAATATCTGCATCAGTCAGGTGTTCCTGTATGTATTTTGCCTGAGTTTCCCATTCACTTTGATCAGCTCCTTTTAAAAATACAAGATCCATAGGATAAGGTTCCATCGCAAGCCATTTCACACTGCTGATATCTTCTGTAAAGGTTTTCATGTGACGGATGGCAGGAACATTCATAATAATCCTGAAGGCTGCACCGTCATATTTACTGAATGCCTGATCTCTGTCTTTTGGAATGGGTTTATAAATCACTTTATCACCTTCTTCATATTGTGCCCATTTCCATTGGTCTGAGTGTCTGTCCCAATCACCGATAAGCATATCAAATAATCTTGCTCTGATGTAAGATTCTCTGTCGACAGAATATTTACTGCTTTTGTTGAGGTTTTTTAATACATCATCTGTAGAAACGATATCATTTGCATGATCAAGAGAAGCCAATGTTTTGGGATCAGAAGAAAAACGTTCTTCAATCATATACATTTCATCTCCGTAATTCTCATTGTACCTTCCCAAAGCTTGTTGTTTGGGGATATAGTATAGTTTTGGATTACTATGGAAAATATTGAGCTTTTCCGACATATTTCCAATAGTAAACGGAGTAAATGGATGATTGGTGGTATAAAAATCCAGCAGGAATTTTTCAGGATATGAATCTGCAAGCTCTTCTCCTAATGTACTTTTCTGAAAAGCCATATTGTTTAAGAAACGAATTGCACTTTTTTTCACCCCTCGCATTACAAACTCCTGCCCGTCTGCAGACTTCAGCCGCAAACTGTTAGATTGGTTTCCTCCACCTTCTCTAAAAGGAATATACCCTCCGTTCAATTCTGAAAGGTTAGCTGTGGGAGCTTCAATGGGAATTCCATAATATCTTCTGTAATGATCTCCCCAAAGCCACCGGTAAAACTTTCTTTTTTCGGTAAGCTGCACCGGGTAAATGGTTGAAGAGAACTTTGCAGGAAAAGAATTAGGGAAATTATTGACAAATACATCAGGTTTGGAAATCACAGAAATATGAGTCAGTTTTTGAAGCTGGGCATCTTTGGTAGAAAAATACTCCACATCTGTACTTTCATCTTTTCTGAAATTTAAAACAGCAAAACCGCTGCCTCCGTAGGAAAAGTCTGTTTTTTCTACAATGGTTGCCGGATCTGTTTTAGAACCTGCGCCACTGACGATCTGTCTCAGGTTTCCATCTTCGTGATATTGCAGGTTATGATCATGTCCGGAAACGAAAATAATATTTTCTTTATCCTGAACAATGCTTTTCAGCCTGTTGGCCAGATCTGCATAATGTTGGTTATTGATATCTTCAGGACTGGCTCCTGAAGAACTTCTTAAAATATTGATTACACTTGCTACCACAGGAACAGGAACTTTACTCTTTAATGGAAAGAGATGAGATTTTGCAGAATTAAAACCTGCATGGGTTCCACTGCTGATGATAGGATGATGTAAAGCAACAATTATTCTTTTACCCTGATTTTTAATGATAAGGTCTTTAAACTCTGTAAAAAAATCTTCACGGGTTTTGATATTACAGTTTTTATTGATTCCCGGATAATTATCCCAATTGGCAATCACCCATTCTGTATCGATTGCGATAAGCTTGATATCTTTAGAAACGTTAATATCATCAATAGGGCAGCCGTTTTTAGGAAGAAAAGCTTTTTTATCATCAAGATATTTTTTAACCAGCCCTTCCTGGGTATTCAATCCTTCAATTCCATTGTACCAGTCATGATTTCCGGGAATTACGAGTGTTTTTCCTTTGAAATTTTTGGTAATGGCAAGCTGGTTTTCCAGTTTCTGTTTTGCCTGGGCATAGTCTTTATCTGTTTCTTTGGGCATTCCATTGGGATAGATATTATCTCCCAGAAAGATCAGCATAGAGTTACTGTTGGCAGAATCCAGCTTACTTTTCAGTAAATTCAGAGTTTTTTGGGCCTGAGGTTCATCTGCATTTCCTGCATCTCCAATCAGAAAAAGTTTAAAATCATTTTCGGATTTTATTTCGGAATCTTTTACTTCAAATAAGTTTTTGCCCTTTTGTACGTTATAGGTAGCACAGGAATAAAGGACTCCTGCGGACATTACTGTTCTAAGAACAATAGAAGTATTTTTTAGATGAGTTTTAAAGGATAAATTCATAAATTTACATTAACAAAATTTCAGGGATGAGCATTTTACAAAAAGCTAAAAATTATGTTGAAATCTTATTCAAAGATAAGTTATCTTCGGTATATTTTTATCATAATTTTATCCATACTGCCTATACAGTTAATAAGGCTGAGGAAATCATGAAAAACACACCTGTTTCTGAAGAGGATCAGGAGAAGGTACTCGTTGCATTATGGTTTCATGATACTGGGTATATAGAATGTGCCCTGAACCATGAGGAAAGGAGCGTGGAGGTGATGAAAGCCTTTTTACACCAGGAAAACTATCCGGAAGCCTATATTGCAGATGTTGAAAAACTGATTCTGGCTACGAAAATACAATATGAACCTCAGAATTTACTGGAGAAAATTGTAAAAGATGCCGATTTCAGCCATTTTGCCGGCCATGATTACAGTGATATTTCCGATGCTTTGAGAAAAGAATGGGAACTTACCAATGTAAGATGTTTTTCCAATGAAGAATGGAATGCCGGAAATCTGGACATGCTGAAAAATAAGCATACTTTTTATACAGATTACGCCAAAGAAAACTGGGAACCGCTGAAAAAGAAAAATATTAAAAAGATCGAAAAGAAGCTGGAAAAAGAAGAAGAGAAAAAGGAAAGTAAAAAGGAGGTTTCAGAAGGCAAAAAAGAAAAAGAAAAATCGGACAGAAGTGTAGATACTTTATTCAGAGTAACGCTGAATAATCATACAAGATTAAGTGATATTGCAGACAGTAAAGCCAATATTCTTTTATCAGTAAACGCCATTATTATTTCGGTTTGTCTTTCTGTATTGGTTCCAAAGCTGGATGCTCCTAAGAATTCTCACCTGATTCTTCCAAGCTTCATATTATTGCTGTCTAGCGTACTGACAATCATATTTGCTATTTTATCCACAAAACCGAATGTAACAAAGTCAACATTCACTTCTCAGGATATTGCCAACAGAAAAGTAAACCTGCTTTTCTTCGGAAACTTTCAGCAGATGTTGTTTGACGATTATAATAATGCGATGAAAGACCTTATTAAAGATAGGGATTATATCTACGATTCTATGGTGAAAGATCTGTATTATCTTGGGAAAGTTCTTAACAGGAAATATAAGCTTTTATCCATTACCTATAAGATCTTTATGGCTGGAATTATTATTTCCGTTTTATCTTTCGGGGTGGCTTTTCTTAGTCTTTAATTAAAAATATAGACACAAATGATTGTCAGACAACGTACGAATTGGCTGAAAATGTTATTTATATGGAGAGGTTCCGTATTAAAAAAAATTGTTGTTCAGCTTTCCATCATCACGCTGTTTTCCCTGGCAATCTATTTTTTCAAAGGGAGAATCTTTGATTATAAAGTGCATCTTAATCCTACCATTTTTACATTGATAGGATTGGCATTGGCTATTTTTATGGGTTTCTGTAATTCTGCGAGCTATGACCGTTTCTGGGAAGGACGTAAGCTTTGGGGATTACTTGTGATTGAAACCAGGTCTTTGACGAGACAGATTTTATCCTTAGTAAACGATTCTTCACCTGAAGCTAAAGAGGAAAAAGCAAGAATCATTAAGCTGATCTCTGCATTCTCCTGGTCACTGAACTTTCAGCTAAGAGATAAAACAGGGACAGAACATCTTGAAAGACTGCTTTCGCCCGAACAATTGGAACAGGTGAAGAATAAAAAATTCATTCCCAATATTATTCTTGGATTTATTGCAGACTGGCTTAACGAACAGCATAAAAAAGGAAATATAGATACGATTGTCATGACTTCCATGGATCATCAGCTGAACCAGTTTTCTAATATTTCCGGTGGGTGTGAGAGAATTTACAATACACCATTACCCTTTGCTTATAGTGTTTTGCTGCATCGCACCGTTTATCTATATTGTTTCTGGCTTCCTTTCGGACTGGTAGATTCTTTGGGATGGATGATGCCTTTGATCGTTTTGCTGATCAGCTACACCTTTATTGCTCTTGATGCTATTATTCAGGAAATTGGAGAACCTTTTGGTGAAGAAGAAAATGATCTTGCCCTGAACAGCATCTGCCGTACTATTGAATTTTCTATTTTTGAACAGGCAGGAATTCCTCAAGGTGAGCTTAAGAAACCAGATACTTATTTTGTGGATTAGAATAATTTCTATTCCTGTGGTAGGGTAAAAGAAACCCTTAATGCCAGCAATCCCGTAATTCCCTGAAGATCTTCTACTCTTAAAAATTCTATATCATTTTGTAGAACTCCTTTTTTCTGGAGTTTAGAAATGTAGTCAAGATATTCCTTCTGATTTTCCATTCCGAAATAGACGATGGTGATTTTTCCGGGTGCAGTGATGCGTTCTGAAGAATCTTTCACGTGTGCTTTATCCAGACGCTTTTTGATGATTTCGTAATAAGAATTGTAAGCTCCATCAACATCAAAGCGTTTTTCATCCATTCTGAAACGGATGTCTATTTTTTCATTATACACAAAGATCAGTGAAGCAATATCAAGCGGTACCGGAAGATACTTTTTGAACGACTGAAATTCAAGTTCCATTTTACAGATGGTTTTCAGCTGCCAGTATCTCAGTTTGTGAACTACTTTCGAAGTATAGTGTAGTTCAGGAGCTATGGTAGAACCACTGTACAGATTGTGTTCCACACCGTCTGACTTAAATCTTTCATAGTAATGTGGGAAAATTTCCTGTGCTTTTACCTGGCTTTCATCCAGCATATCTGCCAGTTTTCGGTTGACCAGGGTGATAGAATCATCAAGGTTTTTCCTGTGGTGATAAAACAGATCCGTAGAAGTAAAGATGTGTGAAAAATAGTCTTTGATTTTCGTTTTTATTTCTCTCGAAGTTCTAACTTCCAGTTTTCCTTGTAAAAAAGGATGAATTTCTTCCCTTAATAATCTCTGGAAACGCTGTTCCGTATCAGCTTTGATCTCGTTGTTGATTTCATTCTCAAAAACATCAAGTGCCAGTACAAATTTTTCTGAATCGGAATTGGTGAGTACCAAAACTTCATTCAGCCATTCAATTTGTTGGTTAAGATCCTGCAGCATCAGGTTAAAACGCTTTTCCGAAGAAGAGCGGATATCTGAAACGCCAAACAAAGGAGTGAGATTTTTAAAGGCAATCTGCTTTAAAGTATATATTTTTTTTCCGAGCGATGCTGTAAAATATTTTTCTGCTTCATTTCTGAACTTCCACACCACACTGTCGTGGATGGTTGTATATTCACGCTGGATAATGGCTTCTATCTGATAGTTTTTTTCAAAGTAGAATCTGTTCAGAGAGAAAAGAACCATATCGGTGAAAAACTCCAGTTTTTTAAGTTTTAAACCATTGAAACTTCCGGCAATAGGAGAGGTGAATTCCATGATAGCAAGGAGCTCACCATCTTTCATGATTGGGATTACCATGAAGCTGTTGACATTATTATCCTTTAATATACTGAAGGAAGGAAGCTCTTTGACATTTTCATCGAGATTGTTGACATTGGAAACAACAACTGGTTTTGAATTATGATTTAAATTATTAAAAGTACTCTTTCGGGTATCTTCATCAAATGCATTGATCCAGAAATCCAGGATATGATTGGTGAGAAGACTCTCATAAATTGGGAGCTTATCCAGTTTTTGTTCCTTTTTGTTAAAAGTCATCAGGCCGAAACTAAGCTCTGAAACATCAAAATAGGATTTAAAAATTTCCGTCAGATTTTCATTGGGATTCATATTTTCCGGATCAATTTCAATCATGCTTGATTTCAGATCGGAAAGGGCTACTTCAGAGGTACAGTCTACCAGTGAAATGATAGTAAATCCTTTCAATATCCAGGATTGAGACGGGAAATATTTTTTCCACATTTTAAAGTCATCCAGGTTTTCCAGCAACATATCTAAAACATCGTCGGACGGAATTTTGGCATCTTCTGTGGGAGTAATTTCCGTAAAATCTGAATTGACCGTAATTTTATAATGTTTCATGATTCCCTGCTTATTGGGGATATCATAATAAAACGGGATGGTACTTTTAATATCTTTTTTGAAGTAGCTCTGAAGAATCAGACAGCAACAGAATACATAAAATTCATTATCTGAAATATTCCTTAGCTCTATTTCGAAATCTTTTCCCGCATCTTTCAGAATATCTTTAAACCTTTCGGTATAGTTGAAGGTAATATTGGAAAGCGGAATACTTGCTGCTTTTATTTCGTTTCTGGTGAGGCCTGTTGGAAAAAGATCGGCAAGAAGCAATCTGATGAGGTCTTCATGTTTTTCAAGAAGGGTCGTGTCCTGAAATCCTTCTCTAAGGTCTTTAAAATTTCTGGTGCTCTCTAGTAAAGACTCAGCATAGTTCACCCTGTATTCCAATCTGTCATTATACCGGATATGTTCCAGAACATCCAAATATTTTTTGAATGATATATAAACCTGAAAGGGAGAGTCTTTTTTATAGAGATTAGCCAAGAGCTGAAAAATTTAAAGTAAAGTTATGAAAAAAGCAGAATATTGATAGTGTGGAATTTTTATTTTTATTGTACATAATTTGCAGGTGCTTTGGGAAACTCTGCAAGGTATTTTATAATTTCTTACTGTTTTTTATACAGACAGATTATAGATTTACTGATAAACAAAAATTGTAACTTTTTTGAGTAAGATATTAATTATTTAAATAAGATAATAAAAAAGCACAACTGAGAAGTTGTGCTTTTTATATTGTAGAGTTCTGATTTTACAATCCGAACATTCTTGCAAACATATCCGGGAATATCCCAAGGATAACGATCAGGACAATAACAACTACTCCAATGATGTTGTAAGTAAGGGTTACTTTCTCTGATGATTTGAATGTTGATTCTTTAAAGAAGAACATCGCAATGATCAGTCTTAAATAGTAAGCAATAGATAAGGCAGAACCTAAGACTGCTACCAATACTAAGAAAGCCGCACCGTTCATAGCCTGGGAGAATAAAGCAAATTTCCCCATGAAACCAGCTGTTAACGGAACTCCTGCCATGGAAAGCATAGAGATCGTAGCTGCTGTTGCCAGTAAAGGTTCAGTTTTTGCCAATCCTTTGAAGGCTCCGAAAGAAGTTTCTCTCTTTAATTTCTCTACCCAGATCAGACACATGAAAACTCCTACTGTAGATAAAGAATAAGCAAACAAATAGAAGGCAAGGTTATAAGTAGAAAGGCTTGTCATTCCGAAGAATACCAATCCGATATATCCTGCGTGAGATACTGAAGAGTATGCCAACATTCTTTTTGCATTCGTCTGAGCAAGACCCATAACGTTTGCCAAAAGTAAAGTAATGATTAAGAATACTCCTAAAACATTGATCCACTCATGAGTTACCCCAGCAAAACCAAGCGTCATTAATCTGAACAGAGCAAAGAATCCGGAGATCTTTACCACACTCGCCATGAAAGCTGTGATTAATGAAGGAGAACCTGCATATACATCAGGACTCCACATGTGGAAAGGTGCCAAAGCTACCTTAAATGCCAATGCACAAAGAATCAGTAATACTCCTAAGATGAACATTACATTCCCTGAATTAGCAACCCCAAAATCGTGGATCTTGTAAAGATCAAAACTTCCTGCACTTCCGTAGATGAACGCAATACCGAACAGTAAGAAACCTGTTGCGAATGCACCCATAAGGAAATATTTAATAGAAGCTTCGTTAGATCTAAGATCTGTTTTATTAGCTCCAGCCATTACATATAATGGAATAGAAAGAATCTCAACTCCTAAGAACATCGTCACCAGGTTCTGGTATCCGAAAAGGATGATCCCTCCACATAATGCAAATAGCATCAATGCATATAATTCTGACTGGTGGCTTCTGTGATTGCTGAAAGCAAAACCTCCCAGAAAGAATAACAATAAAGTTGTTACGATTGATATTTTAGTGAATAATGCAGTATTGTCACTGTACTCATACATATGCTTGTAATGATCGAAAAACGAACATTCCGGCATAAAACTTACGTACAATGCGATGATTAATCCCAAAATCCCAATGTATCTTGCGAATTTTCCTTGTTCAAAAACTCCTGAAAATAACGCAATAACTGCCGTTAGGAAAACAATAATTAAAACACTCATTTCTTAAAATATCAAATTAACTTACCATTGATTGGTAGATAAACTTCACCGAACTACTCACCATGTCGATTACCGGTTGTGGGAAAATACCTAGTAAAATCACAAAAACCGCTAAACTTGCCAATACAGAAAATTCTACCCCTGATAAATCTTTTGCTGTACTTAAAACGGCTTCATCTCCTTCTCCAAACATTGCTTTTCCGTAGAATCTCAATAAATACACCGCACAAAGAATTACCGTAAGACCAGCAATTACTGCTGCTGTTCCGTTAAAATCATATACTGATTTCAACAAAATAAATTCCCCGATGAATCCATTCGTTAATGGAACTCCCATTGAACCTAATATAATGATCAAGAACAATACAGCAAACTTAGGAGCTACTTTAGCTAAACCACCCATTTGTCTGATGTCTCTTGATTTAAATCTCTTGTATAAAATATCACAACAGTAGAATAAACCTACTACGTTGATACCGTGGGCAAATGTCTGTACCAATGCTCCTTCAGCTCCTTCCACATTGAAAGTCCCTCTCAAAGTAACTACTGCAGAAGCAAAGATCCCTGCTACCATCAATCCTACGTGAGAGAAAGATGAATACGCAATGATTCTCTTCATATCCGTTTGGATGATAGCGATCAACGCACCGTGAACAATTCCTACAATAGCAAGAATAATTACGATCTGTCCTGAAATCCCGGCTATCGGAAGCGGAGTGATTGGAAGTAAGTAACGCATTACCCCATATACTGCCATCTTAAGCATGATCCCTGATAACAACATCGATCCCTGAGTAGGAGAGTAGGTATAGGTATCAGGCTGCCATGTATGGAAAGGGAATACCGGTAATTTCACTGCAAATGCAAAGAAGATAAACCAGAATACCACAGTCTGCTGTACTTCATTCAGTTGTGCATTGTATAAATCTGTTAAAGCGAATGATGCTGAGTGGTTGTACACATAGATCAATCCGGCTAACATAAATAACGATCCAACGAATGTATATACGAAGAATTTCGTAGTGAATTCAAACCTTTTATTCTCTTGTCCCCAAAGTCCGGCAATGAACCAAATTGGAATCAAAGTTACTTCCCAGAAAATGTAGAATAACAATCCGTCTAAAGAAGTAAACACTCCTACAAGTCCGAACTGCATTAACAGAATCAATCCGTAGAATGTATTTCTGTAGTTTACACTTTCGTTGAAAGATGACAAAATAATGATTGGAGCCAGAATGTTGGTCAATAATAAAAGAAGCATGCTCATTCCATCGATACCGAAGTGAAGAGAGCTCTTCATAAATTGTGACCATGGATAATTGATCTCATGCTGCAATACGCTGTCTACTGTCGGAGTAAAATCAAAATCCGAAAGTACGTAAAACGTAAGGAGCATTTGTACCAATGCAATTCCAAGCGCCAAATATTTGCTGGAATTATTCTTCCAGGCAAAAACTAATCCCGAACCTACTAGAGGTAATAGTAATAATGTTAATAATAAACAAGACATTATTATTGTAATAAAAAGTTAACAATTAATATAATTCCCACAGCTAAAGACATGATAAGGATATATGTCTCTACATTTCCGTTCTGTACACGCTTCATAGCTTTTCCGCTGTCTTCAGCACCATCACCTACAAAGTTTACAAAACGGTCTAAGATACCCTTATCAAACATTTTTCCTCCGCGTCCTAATCCTTCAACAGTTTTTACAATCAATGCGTTGTAAAGTTCGTCAACGTATAATTTCTTAGCAGAAAGCTTTTCCCATCCGGTATAGTTTTCCTCTGCAACAGCCATCTTTTTCTTACTTACGTAAGTGTTTCTAACGATGAACCATACAGTGACGAACATCAGGATTGTTGCTGCTAATAATATCATTTCAGTATTGAAAGGTACTCCTGAAAGAGTAGCTTCCATCTGGCTGTAGCTTTGTTCCGTAAGTACCGGCTTTAACCATTCCATCAGTTTAGCATAGTGCCCGTGACCGATGAAGTGCGGCAGGTTGATGAAACCTCCAATTACAGAAAGAATAGCCAATATGATCAATGGTAATGTCATATTTGACGGGCTTTCATGTAAGTGGTGTTTTTGTTCTTCAGTACCTCTGAATTCTCCGTGGAATGTCAGGTAGTATAGTCTGAACATATAAGTTGCAGTCATTGCCGCTAAAACAAATAAGATTACCCAGTAAATAGGGTTTTTAGCGAAAGCTGCTACTAAAATTTCGTCTTTAGAGATCATCCCTGATAATAAAGGGAAACCTGAGATAGCTAATGTTCCGATCAGGAATGTAGCGTGCGTAAGAGGAATATATTTTTTAAGACCTCCCATGAAACGCATATCCTGTTCGTTGCTCATTGCGTGGATTACAGAACCAGCACCTAAGAATAACAATGCTTTAAAGAATGCGTGCGTCATTACGTGGAACATTGCTGTTGTATACGCTCCAAGACCTAAAGCAATGAACATAAATCCAAGTTGTGAAACTGTAGAATATGCCAATACTTTTTTGATGTCGTTCTGACGTAGCGCATAGAATCCTGCCAAAGCAGCTGTTAAGAATCCGATGAATAAAATTCCTCCCTGTACAGTAGGTGCCAAAGTAAATAAGAAGTTAGATCTTACTACTAAGTAAATACCAGCTGTTACCATCGTTGCCGCGTGGATCAACGCTGATACAGGAGTAGGTCCGGCCATCGCATCCGGTAACCATGTATATAATGGAACCTGAGCAGATTTACCGGTAGCACCGATGAATAAACTCGCTGTGATAAAGATAATCACTGTTCCGTCTAATTCAAATTTTGAAGCGTTTTCTGCTACAGAAAGATAATCTACAGCATTGGTCTGTGAAGCAATCATGAAAATACCGATCAATAACGCAAGGTCACCAATTCTGTTCATGATGAAAGCTTTTCTTGCTGCTTTACCGTATTCTTCGTTAGTGTACCAGAATCCAATCAACAGGTAAGAACAAAGACCTACACCTTCCCATCCGATGAACAGGATCAGGTAGTTGCTTCCCATTACCAAAAGTAACATGGAGAAGATGAAAAGATTCAGATAAGTAAAGAACTTGTAGAACCCTTTATCATGACTCATATATCCGATAGAGTATAAGTGGATCAGTGAACCGATACCCGTAATGATCATTACCATCATTAAAGAAAGCTGATCAATCTGGAATCCAAAATTGATTTGAACTCCATTTACTCTAAACCATTCAAAAGCTTTTACAATAACAGGCTGGCTTTCAGAATTGAAATTCATGAAAATACTTACCGCAATACAGAAAGATCCAAAAACCATCAAAGTAGCCAAAGATCCTACCAATATTTTTGGAAGATTTTTTCCGAATAGCCCGTTAATAAGAAACCCTAAAAGTGGTAAAAGTACTATTGCATATACTAGATTCTCCATTCTTATCCTCTTAATTTATTAAATATACTCACATCTACAGAACGGGTGTTTCTATATAGCATAGCAATAATTGCCAGACCTACTGCTACTTCAGCAGCAGCTACCACCATAATGAAGAAAACTAAAAGCTGCCCGTCGCCATTGCCTTTATATGCTGAAAAAGCTGCCAATAAAAGGTTTACAGAATTCAGCATAAGCTCTACACAGCCCAGAATCACAATAGCATTTTTTCTAAGCAATACTCCCATTACTCCCAAACAGAACAATACTGATGAAAGAATGATGAAGTAGTCCAAAGGGATGCTTTGTATAAATGTATTTACTTCTCCCATAATTTTATAAATCTTTTTTACCGATTAATACCGCGCCTACAATACCTGCCAGAATTAGGATGGAAGCAAGCTCAAACGGTAAAACATATTCATTAAACAAAAGTCTACCCAGATTTTTCGTAAGACCAATACCTCTGTCTACATTTTCAACAACAATGTGTTTGTCTTGTACTCCTCTGAAAACTCCTAATACACCTACCAAAAGAAGACCTGCCGTAAAAACTCCAACAAATTTTAAAGTATTGTTCTTTTTACTTTCGTCTTGCTTATTAAGGTTAAGCATCATTAAGATGTAAAGGAAAAGTACCATGATAGCACCTGCGTACACTATAATCTGGATAATTGCCAGGAACTGTGCATTGAGAAGAATGTACATTCCTGCAATTGAAAACATCGTAACAATTAATGACAAAATAGCATAAAGAGGATTTCTTGCAAATACAAAGTAAACAGCACTTGCCACTGCTAAAAACGCCACCAAGAAAAATAAAAACTGATCCATTATTTTACCGCATTTTTTTGTTTCTCGGATTGTCTTGTCGTGATATCAATCCTTTCATTTATTTTTTCAACTAATTTATCTTTTCCGTAAATGAAAGAACCTCTGTTGGTTTCTACGTCTACCAATCTGTCAGTAAGATAGATGGCAGATTTAGGGCAAGCTTCTTCACACATACCACAAAAAATACATCTTAGCATATTGATTTCATATACTGAAGCGTATTTCTCTTCTCTGTAAAGACCTCTTTCCTCTTTAGTTCTTTCAGCAGCAGTCATCGTAATGGCTTCTGCAGGACAAGCTACCGCACAAAGTCCACAAGCTGTACATCTTTCTCTGCCTTCTTCGTCTCTTTTCAAAACGTGCTGACCTCTCCAGATGGTGGTTCTTGGTTTCTGTACTTCCGGATACGAATATACTGCGGGAGCACCCTTTATCACGGTTCTTACAGCATGCTTAAATGTAATCCCCATCCCTGTAAAGATGGCAGGAAGGTAGATTTTTTCAGCAAGGGTCATTTCTTTATTGGAAACAACTTTTGATCTGTTTGTAAGTTTCATTTAATTATAGATATTAGATGTTAGACATTAGATTTTAGACTAATCTTGTCTGTTATCTTAATTATTTAATATTGATGATTGAATATGATATGCTAAAGATAAAACTTTGATTTCATTATCAAATTTTCAAATCAGCTCATTTTCAAATTTTCTTAGTTTGCAAATGCTAAAATTACAGCTCCTGTAATTAATAGGTTTACCAATGCCATTGGGATTAATGTTTTCCATCCTAAGTGCATTAACTGGTCATATCTGAATCTTGGAAGTGTCCATCTGATCCACATAAAAATAAGAATTCCGATTACTGTTTTTGTAAGGAATGCTACGATACTTAAGATACCTGCAGTGTTCTCACCCCAGTTCTGAGTTACCCATTCAATACCAGGATAGTTATAACCTCCAAAGAAAAGAACGACCATAAAAGCATTGGAAATAAACATGTTCACATATTCTCCGAACATATATAATCCTAACTTCATGGAAGAGTATTCTGTAGAGTACCCTGTTACCAATTCAGATTCACATTCAGGTAAATCAAACGGGTGTCTGTTGGTTTCTGCCAAAGCAGCTACAAAGAAAACAAGGAATGCAATCGGCTGGTAGAAAATGTTCCAGTTTAATCCTGAAACCCAAGGAATAACTCCCCATAATTTTCCGGTAGTCTGACTTTCAGTAATTTCTTTTAAATCCAAACTTCCTGACATCATAATGATAGAAAGAAGTGCTAATCCCATCGCCAATTCATAAGAAATCATCTGAGAAGAAGCACGGATAGCACCTAATAATGAGTATTTGTTGTTCGAAGCCCAACCTCCGATCATAATTCCGTAAACCCCGATGGAAGCCATTCCGATGATGAAAAGTACACCAACATCAATGTTAGCAACCTGAAGATCAAAAGAAGTACCTGCAATATTTAAACTTTTACCCCAAGGAATCACAGCTCCTGTAATCAATGAAATAAACATTACCAAAGCTGGCCCTAATACGAAAAGGAATCTTTCTGCATTGGCAGGTGTAAAGTCTTCTTTAAAGAAGAATTTTCCACCGTCAGCAAGAGGCTGCAGCAATCCGAAAGGTCCTGCTCTGTTAGGACCAATTCTATCCTGCATGATAGAGGCTACTTTTCTTTCTGCCCATGTAGAGTAGGCTGCAATCGTAAGCGATAGCAGGAAAAGTGCTAGTACAAGTATAAGTTTAAATGTAAGTAAATCCATTTTTATTTTTATAGATGTTAAAGGTTAGAAGATGGGAGCTGGAAGATGGAAGTTATAGTAATCACATCAACAGAGGCTCTCATTTTCAAATTACCTCATTTTCAAATTTTATTTTTCGTCTTTTTCACTGATTTCTTTAGCCATCGGATTGTCTAAAACTCTTAGCTCATCTTTAGGCTTTTCGTAGTGGTTCAATGAAATTACAGAATGTCTGTCGATATGTCTAGGACCTTCAATGTTCCAGTCTGATAATGCTTTTCTTTCGAAACGACATGTATCACAGATGAATTCTTCAACTTCACCCCACTGGTCTTTTCTTGCCGTAACTCTTACAATTTCGTCTCCTTTAAACCATACTACAGCTTTTCCAGAACATTTATCACATTTACAAGTTGCATTCATAGGTTTTGTAAACCAAACTCTGCTTGCAAAACGAGCTGTTCTGTCTGTTAATGCTCCTACAGGACAAACGTCGATAACGTTTCCGATGAAGTCATTGTCTAAAGCTTTATTTAGATAGGTTGAAATTTCAGCGTGATCTCCTCTGAAAAGGATACCGTGTTCTCTTGTTTCTGTAAGCTGATTGGCTGTCAGTACGCATCTTGCGCAAAGAATACAACGGTTCATATTTAATTTGATGTTTGGTCCAAGATCATCAGCTTCGTAAGTATTTCTTTCGAATTCTGTTCTTGTATTTTCCACACCATGCTCATATCCTAAGTCCTGAAGATGACATTCTCCTGCCTGGTCGCAGATAGGGCAGTCCAGCGGGTGGTTTACCAATAGGAATTCGGTAACCGCTTTTCTTCCTTCCTGAGCTTTCTCAGAAGTAAGATTTTTTACTTCCATACCGTCCATTACATTAGTTCTGCAGCTTGCTACTAATTTTGGCATAGGACGAGGATCTGCTTCGGATCCTTTAGAAACTTCTACCAGACAAGTTCTACATCTTCCTCCACTGGTTTCCAACTTGCTGTAGTAGCACATTGCAGGAGGTACAGATTTACCACCGATTTGTCTTGCAGCTTCCAGAATAGAAGTACCAGGCAAAACTTCTGTAGTCTGTCCGTCTATAGTTATTTTGAATTTTTTAACTTCTTCGCTCATATGATATGCTTTAAGCTTTATGCGTTAAGCAATAGGCTTTGTTATTTATATTTCTTTGTATTAAATGTATATCCAATTCCTCCCAGAATCTGTCCGAAAACAAAATCCTGACGTGCTTTGTCCGGCTTATTATTCAACGTGGTTTTAATGTCCCACATATTAATATAACCGGCTTTTCCTTCTAATCTCAGCATCCAGTTTTTCCAGAATACTAAGTTAAGACTGGACCTGATATCAGTTCCCATCCCTGCAACGTGAAAACGGTCACTTCTTTCATTACCAAAAAGCTTTACATTACTTTTCGGAAACATAAATCCGATTCCGGCTCCATAAGACCATACTAAATCTATATTTTTCTTATGAACAAGATTTTTGTATTTCTCAAGACCTAAGTTTTCATAATTAAGTCCATCAGTATGTTCGAAAGTAAGGAACTTCTCATCTGCAAGGTTAACCTGCCCGTTTTGAACCATCGCTGCATATTCAGGATCTGAAATATGTCCTTTGAAACCGACAGTCTGGTTCTGATCCATTACATATTTCATATGGTCTATCCCTAATACCAATGCTAAATTGTCTTTAATGAAATATCCTATTCTGAAATTATACTGTGTTACAGTAAACCAGCTTGGATCAAAATAGACAATTCCGAATTTTGTAGGTCGGTCTTGTGCAGTTACGTTATTCAATTGAAAATCGTATCCGTTTCCGGTAAAATGAATGTCAGAATTACTATAAGCAGCTCTGTTCCATCCATAAAATACGAAAACCTGACCCTTTTTGCTTAATGGTAAAGGTTTTTCCTTTTTCTCAGCTTTAATCTGCTCTTTCTCACTCACTAGATATGACAAATCCTCTTCTACGGATCTGTTATAATTTGCAGTATCACTCTTCTTGTTCTGTGCAAATACAAGATTCGACATCATTAAGCCGACAACCAATAATTTTTTCATCTTACCTACGCATTCTTTTCAACAGCCGGGATAGGATCTGCATAATGTGCCAATCCATAATTTTGTGTCTGAGACAATTCAGGGTTTTTCACGTGCCACTCAAATTCATCTCTGAAGTGACGGATTGCTGCTGCAACCGGCCAAGCTGCTGCATCACCCAACGGACAAATCGTGTTTCCTTCGATTTTTCTCTGGATATCCCAAAGCAGATCGATATCTTCCATTTTTCCTTCTCCTTTCTCGATTTTCTTTAAAATCTTGTACATCCATCCCGTTCCTTCACGGCAAGGCGTACATTGTCCACAGCTTTCGTGATTGTAGAATCTCGCTAAAGTCATTGTGTGATCTACAATACACTGGTCTTCATCCAAAACGATGAAACCTCCTGAACCCATCATAGTACCGGTAGCAAAACCACCATCTGCCAATGATTCATAGTTCATATATCTTGGCTCTCCGTTCACTGTTCTCAACAATAAATTAGCCGGAACAATCGGAACAGAACTTCCTCCAGGAATACAAGCCTTTAATTTTTTACCATCTTTAATACCACCACAATATTCATCAGAGTAGATGAATTCTTCTACAGTGATCGTCATATCGATTTCGTATACACCTGGTTTGTTGATGTTTCCACAAGCCGAAATCAATTTCGTTCCTGTAGATCTTCCAACACCAATTTTAGCGTATTCAGCACCTGTAATATCAATGATCGGAACAATTGCCGCAATAGATTCAACGTTGTTTACCACCGTTGGTCTCTCCCAAAGACCTTTTACAGCCGGGAATGGCGGTTTTAATCTTGGGTTACCTCTTTTTCCTTCAAGGGATTCAAGCAATGCAGTTTCTTCACCGCAGATATATGCTCCACCACCTCTCTGCACATAGATTTCAAGATCGAAACCAGTTCCTAAAATATTTTTACCTAAAAATCCTGCTGCTTTGGCTTCTTCAATAGCTTCTTCAAGGATATCCGGAATCCATGAATATTCTCCACGGATGTAGATATAAGAAGTATTGGAACCTAAACAGTAAGAAGAAATTAGCATTCCCTCAATCAATAAATGAGGAAGAAACTCCATCAGATATCTGTCCTTGAATGTTCCGGGCTCAGATTCATCCGCATTCACAACAAGGTGTCTTGGAACACCTTCAGGCTTAGCCAAAAAGCTCCATTTCATTCCTGTCGGGAATCCAGCTCCACCACGACCTCTTAGTCCTGAAGCTTTTACTTCTTCAAGAATTTCGTCAGGAGTCATTTTCAAGGCTTTTTCAGCTGCAGTGTAACCTCCCTGTTTGCGGTAAGTCTCAAAGTAGCGAATACCTTCTATATGTGCGTCTTTAAGTAAAAGTTTTTTACTCATTGTTATTTGCTTATTGCAATCGGCTTTTGGCTTCTTGCATTAATTATGATTAAACGTTAAGTGAATAATTTAAAATCTAAAATTTAGAATTTAAAATTTCTATTAGTCTAAAGCAACTTGTCCCTGTCTGCAAAGATCAAGGATTTCATCTACTTTTTCTATCGTTAAATTTTCATGAAAGAACTTTCCTAACTGTAGCATTGGTGCATATCCACATGCTCCAAGACATTCAGCAGGCTTTAATGTGAACATACCGTCTTCAGTAGTTTCTCCATCCTTAATGTTCAGTTTGGTTCTGATATGGTCAAGGATTTTTTCGCTTCCACAAACCATACAAGGTCCTGTTCTGCAAACTTCCAAAACATATTTACCCACCGGCTTCATATTAAACATGGTATAGAAAGTAGCCACTTCATATACTTCGATCGGTTGGATACTTAATAGTCCGGCAACATAATCCATCACAGGAACATCTAACCATCCTCCGAATTCTTTCTGTGCCAGGTGAAGTACAGGAAGAAGAGCAGATTTCTGTCTTCCTTCAGGATATCTTGCGATAATTTTGTGTACCTGTGCTAAACTTTCCGGTTTAAAAGCTATTGTTTCGCTCATTTTTGAAATTTTAGATTTTAGATTTTAAATTCTAAACGAATAACGGTCTAAAATCAATTTATAATTTATAATTCAAAATTTATAATTCCAGTTATGCGTCTAATTCTCCCGCAATAATATTCATACTACACATCGTTACAATGGCATCTGAAATTACAGAACCTGTAATCATTTCAGGGTATGCCTGATAGTAGATGAAGCATGGTCTTCTGAAGTGAAGTCTGTAAGGACTTCTTCCTCCGTCACTCACAAGATAGAACCCTAATTCTCCGTTTCCACCTTCTACAGCATGATAAACTTCTCCTTTAGGGACATCAGTTTCACCCATTACAATTTTGAAATGGTAGATTAATGCTTCCATTTTCTGATATACATCTGCCTTTTCAGGAAGATAGAAATCAGGAACATCCGCGTGGAATGGCCCTTCCGGAAGATTTTCGTATGCTTGTTTGATAATTTTGATTGATTCCCAGATTTCCTGTTGACGAACCATGAAACGGTCGTAAGTATCTCCTGAAGTTCCTACAGGAATAATGAAGTCGAAATCTTCGTATGAGGAATAAGGCTGTGCAACTCTTACATCGTAATCTACACCTGCTGCACGTAAATTTGGACCTGTGAAACCGTAGCTTAATGCTCTCTCGGCAGAAATTGCTCCTGTACCAATGGTTCTGTCCATAAAAATTCTGTTTCTTTCTAATAGTGTACAGAATTCTTTGAATCTTGGTGGGAAAGTTTTTAAGAAGTCTTTCAGCAACTCATGAAACTTAGGAGTGAAATCTCTTTCGAAACCTCCTATTCTTCCCATATTGGTTGTCATTCTGGCTCCGCAGATCTGTTCATACATATCATAAATACGTTCTCTTTCGATGAACATATAAGTAAGACCTGTAATGGCTCCTGAGTCCATTCCGGTTACCCCGTTACAGATCAGGTGGTCACCGATTCTGGCTAGCTCCATCAAGATAACACGCATATAGTCTACACGTTTTGGAACTTCCACGCCAATCAGCTTCTCTACTGTCATGTGCCAACCTAAGTTATTGATGGGTGCAGAACAGTAATTCATACGGTCTGTAAGGGTAGTGATCTGAGAATAGTTTCTTCTTTCAGAAATTTTCTCAAATGCTCTGTGGATGTATCCTACTGTTTGCTCTGCGTGAAGGATTCTTTCTCCGTCCATCGTTAAGATATTCTGGAAAATCCCGTGCGTAGCAGGGTGGGTAGGTCCAAGATTCAGGGTATATAATTGTCCGTCAATCTGTTCCTTACTTTCGTACTGGTTTAGTATATTAGATAATGAGTTATCTTTCATAATTTAAATGCTTTAGGCTATAGGCTCTAGGCTTTAAGCATATCGCTTACTGCTTACTGCTTATTGCATTATTTTTTATCTTCCGAACATGCTATCGTTCTTGTCGGTTCTTGTACCGTCTTCAAGGCGATATTCCTTCAACATTGGGTGGTATCCAAGATCTTCCATATTTAAAATAGGTCTGAGATCCGGGTGTCCTTTAAATTTAATCCCATAGAAATCATACGTTTCTCTTTCCATCCAGTTGGCTCCTGCATATAGCTCTACAAGAGAGTCTACTTCAATATTTTCTCTGGACATAAAGATTTTCAGACGTAATCTGAAATTAGCCATCATATTATGCAAATGGTAGACAACACCAATTTCCTTTTCAGGGAATTCAGGATAATGAATACCACAGATATCCGTAAGGAAATTAAATTCCAGTGATGAATCTTTCAGATAGTGAATGATTTTCTTAATATCTTCTTTCTTCACTTCAATCGTCAGCATTCCATAAGGTTCTGAGCTTGAAATGACAGATTCCGGAAATTCTCTTGTGATGGCTTCTAATACAAATTCGTTTGTCATTTCCGTTTAGTTGCTTATGTTGTAAGAATCTAATAATTTCTGATATTCAGGCATATCTCTTCTTCTGATGCTTTCGCTTTCTGCAAGAGCCTGTACCTGCATTACGCCTTCAATGATCTGTTCAGGTCTTGGAGGACATCCAGGAACGTAAACGTCTACCGGAATAATTTTATCAATTCCCTGAAGTACAGAATACGTATCAAAAATACCACCGCTGGAAGCACAAGCTCCAACTGCTACAACCCATTTCGGCTCAGCCATCTGAGTGTAAACTTCTTTCAGGACTGGTCCTAATTTCTTTGATATAGTTCCGCAAACCATCAGCATATCTGCTTGTCTTGGAGAGAAAGAGTTTCTTTCCATACCAAATCTTGAAGCATCATAAGTCGGGTTCAGGGTAGCCATAAACTCGATACCACAACAAGAGGTTGCAAAGGGTAACGGCCAAAGTGAAAACTTTCTTGCCATCCCGATTACACTGCTCAGTTTTGTTGCGAAAAACCCTTCTCCTTCATAGCCTTCGGGAGCAGGTGCATCTGTTCTTATTACTGGTTTTTTATCTGACATTTTTAGTAAATATTTAAAGATTAAAATATTTAAAGATTAAAAACAAGACCTTTACAATCTTTAAATTACTTAAATAAAATCAATCTTTTAATGTTAAAATTTATTTATCCCAATCCAGTGCGCCTCGTTTCCAGACATAGAAAAACGCTACGAAGAAGATCGCAACGAATGTAAGCACGGCAAGGAAACCTTCCATACCGAATTCTCTGAAGTTGACAGCGTAAGGATAAAAGAATACGATTTCAATATCGAATAGTACGAACAATACCGCAGTCAGGAAGTACTTGATAGAAAACGGTGTTCTTGCGTTTCCTTCTACAGGAACTCCACATTCCCAGCTTTGGTTTTTTACAGAGTTTCCTTTTTTCTGCTGTGGACCTAAGAAATGTGCTCCAAGCAAAGAAACAGCTACAAATCCTACTGCTACACCAGCCTGGATAAGGATTGGAATATAACTTTCAGGTAAATTCATTTTTGCATTATTATCTCAATTTGCAAATTTAGCGAATAAACAAGAAAGCATGAAATTTATCAGCTTAAAAGTCGGATTAAAATGAGCTAAATCGGTAATTTAGAATCAATAAAAATTAGCTTTTTATGATTATTTTTTTGTGGTGTTTTTCCCCTTTTTTTGTAGTAACTCTGGAAAAATTATATCCCATCATGTACATTGCGGATATTTTGAATTTATTTATTAGGGAATAAAAGCAAGCGATTAAAGGCCCTCTTGGGTTATGTTTATCACTTATTTTTTCATTTTTTTCAAAAGAGTGTAAGCCATAAAGGAAATATATCCAAAAAGAATACTGGCAAAAAGAATATTAATTACTGTATTGGTTTTGTCATCGGGCGACTGAAAAAAAATGTTATAACCGATAAATCCGGCAATTAAAATAGCAAATATAATAAGCTGTGGTTTCATAAAGTTCAAAGTTTGGGTGTGAGTTTACGTTTTACAAAGTGCAGTATCAATTATTTGAGTTCCATTGAATACGTTCTTCTTCTTTTATGATTCACCGGATTGTAATCCTGCCACAACAGCTGAATACTTTTGTTTTCTTCCAGTTCCGGATTGGTTTCAAGGTATTTAACACCCTTTTTTCTGAATATGTCCCAGATTTCTTTGAAAATAATTGACGTTACTCCTCTTCTCTGATAATCCGGATGAATTCCGATCAGGTAGAAGTTTGCTCTGTCATTTTTCTTTCCTGCCTGTAAGAAATGCCACCAGCCAAAAGGAAGCAGTTTTCCACCGGACTTCTGCAGGGCTTTGGAATAAGAAGGCATTGTAATAGCGAAAGAGATCAGATTATTGTGCTCATCAGCAATACAAACAATGAAATCTTTATCAATAAGTTTGAAATATTTCTCTTTGTAGGTTTTGCGCTGTTCATCTGAAATTGGAGTATACGTAGAAAGATGTTTGTAAGTCTCATCCAGAAGATCAAACATAGGATCTACATACTGAATAATCTCTTCTTTGTTTTTGAATTTTAAAACTTTCAGCTTGTATTTTTCAGAAATAAGCTGATTAAATTTATGAATTTTGTCCGGTAATGTTTCAGGGAAGATGATTTCAAACTCTACCCATTCCTTTTCCTTAGTCAATCCCAGGTTCTCAAGATGTGTTGGATAGTAATCACTATTGTAAATTCCTATCATTGTTGCCAGCTGGTCAAAACCTTTGATCAGCATTCCTGCCTTGTCAAGATTGGTGAAGCCCATTGGACCTTCAATCTTGTCAATATTTTTTTCTTTGGCATAATCAACCGCTTTTTGAATCAATGCCTTTGAAACTTCAGCATCATCAATAAAGTCGATCCATCCAAAACGTACTTTTTTAATGCCTAACTCTCTCTCTTCTTTGTGGTTGATCAGAACTGCAATTCTTCCTACAATCTTGTTATTCTTATAAGCCAGAAACTGTTTGGCTTCTGAATATTGAAGCGCAGGATTTTCATCCGCATTCCAAATGTTGATTTCGTCATTGATAAAGGACGGAACATAGTAGGGATTGTTTTTATACAAATCCATCGGAAACCTTACGAATTGCTTGAGCTGACCCGCTGTTTTTACTTCAATAATTGAAACTGTAGACATGTTTTTTGAGAGGAATTAAAGGACAAATATAAATAATAATATCTTATACTTTGGCACAGTTTTTATATGATTATGGGTAAAATTAAACACAAAATTTATATAAAATGGTGGGTTATTATATCATTATTGGTATTTCAATGTTGGTGAGCTGGTGGGTTTCGTCCAGATTGAAATCGAAATTTGAATATTATTCCAATGTACACCTTCGAAATGGTCTTTCGGGGAAAGAAGTAGCGGAAAAGATGTTGAGAGACAACGGAATAAATGATGTTCAGGTCATATCAGTACCCGGACAGTTGACGGACCACTATAATCCGGCAGATAAAACAGTAAACCTTTCTGAAGGCGTTTATATGCAGAGAAACGCAGCAGCAGCGGCAGTAGCAGCTCACGAATGCGGACATGCAGTACAACATGCGGTAGGATATTCTATGTTGAATTTACGTTCAAAACTGGTTCCTATTGTGAATATAAGTTCCAATCTGATGCAGTTTGTCCTTATTGCGGGTATCGCGGTA
This sequence comes from Chryseobacterium metallicongregator, assembly GCF_031324065.1. Lineage (NCBI taxonomy): Bacteria > Pseudomonadati > Bacteroidota > Flavobacteriia > Flavobacteriales > Weeksellaceae > Chryseobacterium > Chryseobacterium metallicongregator. The sequence goes on along the minus strand of NZ_JAVIXS010000004.1, from coordinate 177,331 downwards.
ATGGCTGCATCCAGAACAATTGAGAATCCAAATGGAAATACAACTGTGCTGGCAATCGGAGTTGCAATGTTTGCGATGACCACACTTTTTGCTTTTGTAACACTTCCAGTGGAATACGATGCAAGTAACAGAGCGATGAAGTGGCTTAAAGATACCGGAACGGTAACTGCAGAAGAATTTGTTGGAGTACAGGATAGTTTGAAATGGGCTGCAAGAACTTATGTGGTAGCCGCATTAGGTTCTCTGGCACAACTTCTTTACTGGGGATCTTTGCTTCTTGGTGGAAGAAGGGATTAATCATTAAATTCAAATGAAACATATTGCATCTCGGAAAGCTTTTCTGAGATGCTTTCTTTTTGTGCCAGTTTCAAGGATGCGGTGAGAATACAGTTTTCATCAGCATCGAAATTCAAAACTTTGGCATCAAATTTAGAAAGTAGGGTGAAAATAGTATTCTGCTGATTGAAGTTAAATTGAATCTCTACTTCTGTTTCTAATTCTCTGGTAATAATACTTGCTTCCTCCAATGTAATCTTCGCAGATTCTTTATAAGTTTTTACAAGTCCGGAAACTCCCAGTTTGGTTCCTCCATAATAACGGACAACAATGACAAGAACATTCGTGATTTCATTAGCCAAAAGCTGGTTGTAAATAGGTAAACCGGCACTTCCGGAAGGTTCACCATCATCATTGGCGCGATAGTTTTCCCCATTTAATCCCATTCTGAAAGCATAGCAGTGATGAGTAGCTTTCGGATGTTCTTCCCTTATCTTTTCCAGCGCACTCTTTAATTCTTTTTCATTGGTTACCGGGTAAGCAAATCCGATAAACTTGCTTCCTTTTTCTTTTAAAAGTGTATTTTCTATGGGTTTTTCTATGGTTTTGTATTCAAACGTCATCAGAGTAGCTGCTTTGTTTTGCAAAAATATTAAATAAATCCTAGTAGTTAATTAAAGAAGCTGCCAGATTTCTGACAGCTTCCCAATTTTATGTATTGCAACTTTTATTATTTCTATCCGCAATAATCCAGCGGAAGTAAACAAATGTAGTTTGTAGGGCCACAGAAGTCTGTAGGACAGAAATCTCTACATCTTGTAAGGTCTCCATTAGGCAAAGTACAGTTTACAAAAGCTCCGCCTTGAATTGATTTTAAACCGATTCTTGATACTTTTTTCAAATTTTTCATGATATTAGTTTTTTGTTTTATATTAAAATTTAACAAGGGAATGTTCCATCGGCCCAGGGTGGTGGACAACTCATGCTGGAAGGTGTTGCACAGCAATGCTGTAATGAAGGAGGGTAAAATGAGCAGCATTCCGGAGCGATACCTCCCTGAACTGTTTTCAGCTCCTGTCTTGAAACTTTCTTTAAATTTTTCATAGTAATTTTGATTTGTAAGACTAATGTAAAGAAATTATTTCATTTTACGGTGATAAAAAATATTATTTTGCTTTAAAAAATGAAACAGTATTATCTCTGAAATTTTCAATTGTAGCAGGAATTTGATCGAATTCCGGGGCTTTTGTCCCATTTTCTAATATCAAATTCTCATTTTTAATTACAATGGCTTCGTCCCAAAGATTAGCATTGATAAACTGCTGCAGAGTAAAACGGCCGCCTTCAATAATGACAGACTGGATTTGTTCTTTATACAATACCTCCATAAGTTCCCGCAGAAAATGAGCCTTGTGGATTTGAATAAATTGAATGTGTTCTTCAGTACTTTCTTTCACGGAATTTAAAACCAATGTTCTTGCTTCACTGTTATAAATATTGAAACTGGCAGGAACTTTTAAGTCAAAATCAATCAGAATTCTGACAGGATTTACGCCTTCAGTATTTCTAACGGTAAGACTTGGGTTGTCATTCAAAGCGGTTTGCGTGCCTACTAAAATGGCATGCTCGTCAGCTCTTAACTGGTGAACAAACTGGTTCACTAATGTATTGGAAACGGCTGTCGGTTTAAAATCTTTATCCAAAAATCCATCATCGGATTCTGCCCATTTTAAAATGATATATGGTCTTTTCTTTTCGTGGTAGGTGAAAAACCTTTTGTTAAGTTCAATGCATTCTTTTTCAAGAATTCCTGATATGGCTTCAATTCCAGCATCCTGAATGATTTTCTTTCCTTTGCCATTCACTTTATCATGAGAATCCATAGCACCAATCACCACTTTTTTAAACCCTAATTCTTTAATTTTCAAGGCACATGGCGGAGTTTTTCCATAATGTGCGCAGGGTTCCAGAGATACATAGATTGTAGATTCCGGAATAAGATCTTTATTCTTAACAGAATTGATTGCATTGATCTCTGCATGGTGTTCTCCTGCTTTGTGATGATATCCTTCACCAATGATCTCTCCGTTGTGTACGATCACACTTCCAACAAGAGGGTTAGGATAGGTGTTGCCAAGAGCTTTTTGAGCCAGCTCGATACATCTTTTAATATAAAATTCGTCGTTGTTCATATGTATAAAAAGAAAAAAGCGAAGACAAATTGCTTTGCTCCGCCTTTATTTATTTTGTTATCTGTTAATCTCCGCTGATAATACTGTGAAGATTTTGTTTTAACGTTTCAAGATGAGCTTTTTTCTCATCAATCGTGTTATATGTGTCTTTTAAAAGAGGGTTTTCTCTGGACGGTTTGTTAAAGAAAGAAAGGTTATTTTCCAGTTTAACGATTTCTGCCTCAAGATCAGAGATTTGATTTTTGATCTTTCTGGCTTTGTCTGTAAGTTGGTTTTCAGATAAACCTTCCTCTTTCAGCTCAAGTTCATTGATTTTGTTTATTTTCAATTTCTCTCTTAATGTCTTGTTGAATTCAGAGTTGATTGAAATTTTATCTCTAGGAACTTTTCCGATGTTATTCCATGAAGTTTTAATTTGCTCAATTCTTTCGATACTTCCTTCTTCGTTGGAAACTTCCTTAAGTTCATCAAGAAGAGCTTTTTTGTTCTTATAGTTTTCTTTCCAGTTGTCAGTAGATGTGTTGCTCTTCTCTCTGTAGTTGTTGAAGAATGCATTACAAGCGTCACGGAATTCATCCCAGATTTTATTGGTCATGCTTTTTGGAACATGCCCGATTTTTTTCCAGTCTTCCTGAAGTTTTTTGAATAACGGAACGGCAATATCCCATTCCTCATTATTCATATTGTCCTGTGCAGTCTGGATCAGTTTTAATTTTTCTTCAAGATTCGCCTGTTGAGAACCTTTTAACGATTTATAATAGTTATTTTTCGTTGTATTGAAACCTCTTAGTGTTGTTTTGAAATCATTCCAGTTTTGGTTGGAAAGTTTTCTTGGAACACTTCCTGTCTTTAAAAAGTCAGAACGCAGATCTTCCACTCTTTTGATGGCATTTTGCCAGTAGTTGTGGTTAGGAGTTTCAGAAGGTTCAGACAGTTTCTTGATTTCAGCAATAATCTGATTTTTCTTTTCAAGATTTTCACTCTGTTCTTTTTCAATAGAAGCTGAAAGTTCAGATTTTCTTTCATGAATTTTGTTCGAAATTTCTTTGAACTCTTCCCATGTTTTCTCACGGAATTCCTCTGCTACGGGCTCAGCTTCTTCTTTCCAAAGTTTGTGAAGATACTGAAGTTCATTTAGAGCCTTCTGGATAACGGGTTCATTTTCCAGCTCTTTAGCACGGGCAATAATGTGTTCTCTCTTTTCCAGATTGTGGCTGTATTCCTGCTCCAAAAATTCCTTATTAAGATCCAGCATCTGATAAAACTGATTCAGGTGATGGAAATAGTTATTGTTAAGAATTTTGAATTCAGACTTTGCAACCTGTCCTGCTTTTGACCAGTCTTCTTTAATCTCACGAATAGATTTGAAAAGATTGACACCCGGTTCAGAGTTGGTGTATAGATTTTTAAGTCTTTCGATAATGCTTTGACGGTGATCAAGGTTTTTCTTTTGCTCTTCTTCCTGTCCTTTCTGGAAGGTATCATGTTTTTCCTTGAAAATATTAACCAACGCAGAATACTTAGTCTGAGAAGGGTGTTCGTAGCTGAAATTTTCAGCTGGATTTCCGGCTTCTACATATTCATGCTTTTTATCCTCCACTTCATCATGGATGTAATGACTTGCTTTCTCTTTCAGCTGGTTGAATCTTTTGAAGTTCTCACCGGCGTTGGGAGTATTGATGATTTTTTCCATTTCCTTTAAAGCATCGGCAAGGGAAATTTCTTCTTCATGGTCATCCAAGTGTTCTGTATCATCTTCATGTTGGTTTGCATCATGAGAAACGGTGTTTTCTGATGGGTCCTGAGATACTTCGTTAGGATTTTTCTTTTCTTCGTTTTCAGAAAGATTGTTTTCTGTAGTCATAGCAAATCTTTTATGTGAGTGGCGTTAATATCCTTTAAATATAGCTTTAAGGCCAATTAAAGTACTAATTTATGTTATTTTTTTTGAAAATTCCAAATTTCCCAAGCTTTTTCTGCTTGCTGTTCAAGCATATAGTACCCATTCACTGTTTTTGCTCCTTTTTCTGAGGCATTGATGATGAATTGGGTGTAGTTTGGGTTGTAAATCAGATCAATAACCAGATGATCTGAAGAAAGCCCGTCAAAAGGAAAGTTCAGACAATCTTTCACATTCGGGAAAGTACCTACCGGTGTACATTGGATGATAATTTTATGTTTGGCAACAGTTTCCTGATCAAGATTTTCATAATTGATTTCTGTACTCCTTGAAATAGTTACAGAAGGAATATTGTGTTTGTCCAATGCATATTTGACTGCTTTTGCTGCGCCTCCGTTTCCTAAGATCAATGCTTTATCCTGTGAAGGTTTTTTGTGTAAAAGAAGCGTCTTTTCAAAACCGAACGCATCTGTATTGTAGCCGGTTTTTTTGCCATCCTGAATAAGAACGCAATTGACGGCACCTATTTTCTCAGCTTCATCACTTAGTTCATCAAGATAATCGATTATTTTTTCTTTATAAGGGATGGTCACATTGAATCCTAACAGGTCCGGAGAAGCAAAAAGGTTTTCTACTTCATTGATTTCATTCAGATCAAAAATATCGTAGGAGAAATTCTTCAGCATGAGCTTTTGGAACTTGTTTTCGAAGAATTTTTTAGAAAAAGAATAAGAAATATTTCGTCCTATCAATCCTAATTTTTTATTGGAATCCATACATCAAAAATAAAAAAAAAGACCGGATAAATCCGGCCTTGGTTTGAAATATTTTTTAATAATTAATCTACGATAAATTTAGAAGAGAAATTATCTGTTTTAAGGATATAAGTTCCTTTTACCATACCTTTAAGGTTGATTTTGTTTGAATGTCTGAAAGGGTTTGCAATTGTTTCAATTAGTTTTCCTGAAAGATCATAGATCTCAGCTTTTGAAATTTTGCTAAGGTTTTCTCCTTTTACAAATAATTCATTATTTCTTACCGGGTTAGGGTAGATGGTAAATGCTGATTTGTCTTTTTGGTTTTCAGCAGTAGCTAACGTAGTTCCGAAACATGTCCAGCTAAGATCATCCAGAGCAACTCTGTTGGAAGTAGAAGAATTTGTCAGTTTAATCACCGCATTTCCGCTTACATTTATATTATTGATGGTAGTTGTAGTAACAACATTACTGTAAGGAATAGTTCCTACATTAACATCGTTTACAAAAACATTGAAATATCCTGCGCTTCCGGAGAATTTCAATTGAGTTGTTAAAGTTAAGCTTTGAACTCCACCTGAAAAAGTTGAACTTGTTAAAGTTCCATTTTTTATGGTAATGGCTTTATTATTGATGGTTTGGTCAACTCTTGAGTCAGTAGCAGTCCATGAAATTCCATTGTTGGTCCAGTTTACTGTCAGGTATGTATTTACAGGACCGCTGATTGTTTCGAAATTTTCAGTTCCACAGCTTCCTCCACCGGCAGGTACATCAAGAGTTGTTTCTGTAGCTGTTGTACTTTGTGGAGAAGAGTTTGCGAAAGCATCTTTAGCAATGATGTAGAATGTGTATTGAGTCAATGGTGATAATCCAGAAACAATAGTAGATGTTGTTGTGCCTGAAACAGTCGCTTTTAAGGTTCCGTTGGCATAAATCTCATACGAAGTTACTCCCACATTATCCGTAGCAGCTGTCCAGCTTAAAGCAATAGAGTTTGAAGTTGGGTTGCTGGCAACAAGGTTGGTTGCTGCTGTAGGGGCTTGGTTATCAACAACCGGAGCTCCCCAGATCTGAGTGACATATTCAGGGTGATCAATGAAAGGATTTCTGTTTCCCTGGTAAGTATAAGAAGCATTGTTTCTTGCAATTTCTTCAGCAGACACAGGGTCCATAGCATTCCATGCTAAATATTGATTAAGTGCCCAAGGCTGTAGTCCCGGGAATGCTGTGTTACCAAGCATGTCACCAGTAGTGAAATTAGGAAGTTTATCCTCATATCTTGTCACAAAATAAAGAATCATTCTCGCAATGTCTCCTTTGAAAGCGTCAATAGGTTCAAATACCGTACCTCCGTATCCTGCTGATACGGATGTACCTAGTTTAGATCCGTTTTTAGATGTAAAAGAAGTATTGCCAACGATTCCGAAAGGGTAGTTGGATCTCATTCCGTTTACTTTTCCATCGGTAGCTCGGATAAAATGAATATCCGCAACCATAGGAGAAGCACTGTTGAATAAACTCTGAGGAATCACGTGCTCTCTGTTGTAGCAGTCGCCTTCATTAGAATATCCTGTAGATCCGCACTGACTGGTTCCCAGGGTGAAATTATACTGATCCGGTCCATTTGGATTTTCAGAATAAATATCCAGAATTGTCCCGTCATTTTCATAGAAATAATCACGATCCGTGGTAGCATAGCCTGTCCATAAACCACCATAGCCATGATCTATATGTCCATCACTGATAATGGTTTTAAGAGCTGTTTTAAGAGCAGCACCTGTTAAGGTCGGCGATTGGTTATAATATCCTGCCGGAGCCTGTGCCAAAGCGCTTATAAATGTCACGCTTAAAAGAAAAAAAGATAAAATTTGTTTCATTTTTTAAAATTGGGGCGTAAAGGTACGAAAAAATGAAACCGAAGTATATTAATTGTATGTAATATATAAAGATGAAATGTTAGCCTTTAGTAATATATTCTTTACTGATTTTTGAAAAGAACCATGAAATAGTAATTCCAAATAAGGAAGCTGTAAGAGCTACGATAAGATAATTTTTACCTACAATTTTTACCGGGAATGGCAGAACCTCATTGGCTCTGAAGAATTCTGTGTAAAGCTGGAAGTAGCAAAGTGCTGTTCCAAGAATTAATCCTGTAATCACTCCGGAAATAACAATCAGGAGCCCAGTGTAGAAATAGGTCATTCTTAAATGGCTTAAAGGGAAGCCGAGTGATATCAATGATTTTGCCTGCTCCTTTTTATCAAGCTGAAGAATAATAATGGCTCCGGCAAGATTAAAGGTCGTAATAAAGATGACCAATGCAAAGATCAGGTAAATAAAAAGCTTTTCAGTGTTGATCATTTTCCAGAAAGCTGCATTTTCCTCTTCCTTGGTTTTGATCTCGATATTTTTTCCGAGAGAAGAAAGCAGGCTTTGTTTTACAGTATCTGCATTTTCCGGATTTTTCAGTTTAATAACAATCTGGTAAGCGGACTTTTTAGGAAGAGTAAGTAATTCTTCTGTAAGCTCAATAGGAGAAACGATATAATTGTCCAGCTGGTCTTTTCCTGGGAAAACACCCGTTACCAGAATATCTCTTTTATTATAGATGTCTTCTTCCTTACTGATAATCCCTGTTCCCGGTTTGGGCATAAAAACGGTTGCATAATGATTGGAAGAATCCACAGGAATTGAAAGTCTGTTATCCAGACTGTTTTCCATCAATACCTCATTCGAGTATTTGAAACTTGGATAAGTTCCGTAGAACACTTCTTTATTAATAGGATTTACCTTAACATAAGCCGAATCTACACCTCTTAGGTAAGCAATATCACCCTTTCCGTTGAAACTGATATATACTTTTTCTTCAATAACGCGGGAAAAACTACTGATTTCCTTATTGTTGCTCAAAACTTTACTGACGTTATCCAGATTTTTGATGGTTTTTCCGGAGGTGCTTTTTAACGTAAGATCAGCATGAAGATTGGAAATAAGATCTTTGTTCAGGTCTTCAAGTCCTGAAAAAACAGAAATAATGACGAACATTGCAGCCACAGCAACCGTCATGGCACCTACGGCCAGCCACGTAATGAACGTAACGGCAGTACTTCCCTTTTTAGCCAAAAGGTATCTGGATGCTATGTAAAATGCAATATTCTTCAAGATCTATAAAACAGGATTGTCGCCTTCGCCTCTTAATTCTCTTTCCAGTCTTTCAACATCATCAAGAGCGGTATCCAGGTAAAAGTTAAGTTGTGGAATAATACGCACCTGTTTTGCCATTTTCTGGCCAATGAAGTTTCTGTATTGAGGTTTGTTTTCTTCAATCTCCTTCATCACAGCGGTACGGAATTCCTGTGGGAAAATGCTTAAATAAATCTTAGCAATTCCTAAGTCAGCAGTTACTTTTACATCTGAAACAGATACCAATATGCTCTGTTTGCTTTCTGAAGCCTGTTTGCGGAAAAGCTCTGCGAAGTCTTCCTGAATGATCTGTGCTACTTTTCTTTGTCTGTTACTTTCCATAATTTCTGCAAATTTAGTACTTTTGTTTGAATTGATACTTTGAAATTCAACTACAGTATCAAATTTACGATTTAATTATATTGATTAGTATTTATGAAACTAGAACATATTGGTATTGCTGTAAAGTCTTTAGGGGTTTCTGATGAACTTTTTGCCAAATTATTAGGAAAAGAATCCTATAAAAAAGAAACAGTGGAAAGAGAAGGGGTAGTAACTTCTTTCTATGAAACGGGAGAAAGTAAAATTGAGCTTTTAGAAGCCAGTAATCCTGAAAGTCCGATCTCTAAATTTATCGATAAAAAGGGAGAAGGCATCCATCATCTGGCATTTGGCGTTGAAAATATCGTGGAGGAAGTGAAAAGACTGAAAAAAGAAGGATTTCAGTTTATCTCCGAAGAACCGAAAGAAGGTGCTGATAACAAATTAGTTGTATTCCTTCATCCTAAGTCTACAAACGGTGTACTGGTAGAACTTTGCCAAGAAAAGCAATAAAAAATTTTGTAGTGAAAGAAATTTTACTATTTTTGCAAACACAAAATTTAACCAAGTTTTGAGGTCCTATAGCTCAGTTGGTTAGAGCACCTGACTCATAATCAGGTGGTCCCTGGTTCGAGCCCAGGTGGGACCACGAAAGTGAAGAATAGATTTCTTCAAAAAATTACAAAGCCTCTATTTTAGGGGCTTTTTTTATGCTTTGTTTCGTCACCATTCGTCATGGTTCATCACAAAATCGTCCCCCTTTTCGCCCCCTCTCTCTTTTTGATAAATTGTACCAGTGCAAATAAATGATAATTAATTTGTTGTATAAATCAGACTAATTAATCACATTAACGAGAATTTAATATATTTTAACTTTATTATAATTAATTGATAATCAATCAATTAATTTGATGATTCGATATTTTTATCTATCTTAGCTGATTTTTTAATTGTTACCGATGTATGAATAAGGAATAACAATTAAATATTATAAAATGAGAAAGCCAATTATTAAAGCAATCATTAGAACTGATAAGGTTGATAAAAAAACAGGCGAATGTCCTATATGTATTCAAATCAGAATAGATGGAGATAAAAAAAGAATTTCAATCGGAGAAAAAATACATCCTTCGCATTGGGATACGGATGCAGGTCGTGCAATAGGTAAAGGATATGGAAATCTGAATAAGATGATTGATAAGCGAAAAAGCGATTTAGAGGAATTTTGTGCAGATACTATTATAGCAGGGTATCAATTATCATTTTCTGATATAGATAAATTTTTAAATGGGACAAAGAATAGTAGTTTTTATGATATTTTCGATTCAGTGATGGAAATAAAGAAACCCAAAATTTGTGATGATACTAAGTATAAGTATGATACTTTGCGTAGCAGATTAAAAGCATTTCAACCGAGAATATCTGCTTCAAATATTGATGTTGCTTTTATCACAAGATTTGATAATTATTTAAAAAACTTGAATATAGGAGATGGAGGTATTTACAATCATCATAAGTGCTTGAAATGTATTATAAATGAAGCTAACAGATATAAGAAAGCAAAAATTGAGCAACCGTATGGTAAAGATATGTTCACAATCAAGACTCCAAAGCATAAAACTGTCTTTTTAGATGAAGAGGAAGTAATTAAGTTTAGAGGTTTTAAAAGTGATAGTATTTTATCTAATACAGTAAGAGATATGTTTTTACTTTCCTGTTATTCAGGTTTAAGGTATTCTGACCTGTTTTCATTGAAAGTATCAGATATAGACTTTAACAAGGGAATTATATCAAAGAAGATGTTAAAAACTAAGCATAATATTGATATTCCGATGAATAGTCAAATAAAAACATTACTCTTGAAATATATGGTAAGTCAAAAATCCAATACAAAAATCTTTAGAGAGGTTAGTAATCAAGTAGGAAATTCTATTCTGAAAGAAATAGCAAAAGAGTGTAAGATCAATAAAAATATAACATTTCATGTTGGACGTCATACTTTTGCTTCTTATTTGGTAAACAATTGTAATATCTCACTTCCTATTGTAAGTAAGCTACTAGGACATGTAAATATTGCCAATACTTTAATTTATACAAATTCAAATATTAATAATCTTAAAAACGTAATGAGTAATGTTCGTTTCGGATAAATTAATAAATTTGTAAAAGAAAATAATTTTTAACGATAAAGCGTAAGCTGTTTATTTGTTCTGCCGAAAACTGGTAATTTTTAATACAGACAAAATAGATAGTGATACGCCTGCGCATTGCGTGGGCTATCCTATTAGTCTGTATGGGTATACCAGTACCTCGGTAGTTAATATGGTTTAGTTCCACGCTTTTTCTATGTATTAAACTGCCGTTTTGGAACTGAATGGTTACTAATAATCATGGGAAACTTTTCTTATCTGATTCAGAAAAAATTTCGAGACCTGAATTCAGAGCAACAACGAATCTTTATCAACGAATTTGAAAGACGAAAAAAATCTGTGGGAATATCTTACCTGCTCTGGTTTCTTTTAGGTTGGCATTACGCCTATCTTAAAAAATGGGGTTGGCTGATATTATATATTCTTACCGCAGGAGGTTTTTTTGTCTGGGCAATTATTGACCTCTTCAGAATTCCTAAAATGGTTGAACAATATAATAATGATCTTGCTTTAGAGATATTACGAGATATCTTAATCATGTTTCCCGATGAGGGTCGTAATTCAGATGATAATAATGTTTCTAAAAAGGCTGTAAACGACTTTTACATCACTCAAAAAATGCAATCAGGAGAAAGTTATTCATTTTATATAATTGTTGGTATTATCATCCTGTTTAGCGTTTCTGCTTTCTTCTTAAAGCCCAATAATACAGAAATGAAAAATAAGATTGTTGATGATATTATGACTTATCAGCCTCAACTTTTCAAAAGTATAAAAGATTTTTTTGCTGGTGAGAAGCTCAATGAAAGGCAATCCCAGAGCTTTATAACTTTATTTCTATCAGAGAATGGTTATGATAATAATAAGGTATATGATGAAGATCTTGTTTTGCTAAGGAAATTAGTCTACAAAGATGAAAATGATAAACAAAATCTGATAACTGCTTACGGCTTCTTTGGTTATACAAAGATTATATATGAGGATGAAAATCTGAAAGAAAGAAAGTTTGGAAGTTATAAAAATGAGCGGAAGACAAAACCTTATGAATATAGTATAATAGAATCGACGAATAAATATCAAAAATTTGAAAGACTTAATTCTGAAGAAAACCAATCACAAACTAAAACTAGAGAAAAAAATAAGGTATCCCAGAATTCTGAAGTTGAAAATAAGCAGGGAGATTCAATACAAATCAATTAATCATGAAAAACTTAATAACATTCATTTTATTCATTAATTATGTTCTGGTTTTTAGTCAGAAAAATATCAATGAGGAACTTGCAGAAGCTGAAAATTTTGCTAATAAAATAATAGAAAATAATCCCGATAAAATTTTACATTATTATAAGCTGAATAATGGCATCCTTAAAAGGTACTATCCAGATAACGATAATTATGAGGACGATGATAGTGAAATCATGATGTCATACAGAATCATTAAAAAAAATTATAAGATCATTTACATTAGTAAATCTGATAGTTTTTGGGGAATGGGAGATTGGAATAGTTCGCAGGACTTTTATTTTGATGAAAAAGGAGTTTTGCTCGGGGCTGTAAAAAAGGAAGATTGGTTTTTAGAAAACAAATGTGCAAGGCAGATCAGATACCGTGGTATTTATAAAAATTATGGAAAGTCCAAATTATATAGGGTTGATAAGTTTTACAACGAAAACGATAAAGAGATCGATTTAGATTCTCCCAACTGTAAAAAAAGTAAAAATGAGGCATTAGAAAATGCTGAAAGAACTGATAAAATCACCTTCAGAAATTTGGAGGGATTTATGAAAGCTGAGAGAATCAAATATTATAAATAAGGTTTGGAACGAAAAATAAAACAAGTCGAAAGCAAGTAAAAGCATAATACGGTGGCACTGAAATAATCAAGTAAAAGCATAAGTTGGAATGCAAGAAGAAACAAGTGAAGCTTTTCTACTATGCTTCTATGAGTCCCGAAAAAAAAATGATATTATTTAGATAGAATTTTATCTTTTTAAACCTGTGAGAGAGGAGTAATACAAGTGAAAAGTTTCCAAACCTGCTAAATGACATTCGATAAGATACCATAGACGACTTTTAAGTCGTCTATTTTCGTTTTTCTTAACTTTTGATAACAAAATTTAACAAAAATTAACTCGATTTTGAACATTTTATTTTTGTTTCCCTGCTATTATATAAGAAACCATTCAAAATGAAATTACTGAAGGAAAGACGGTTTCTGTTTTTACTGAACCGTACTAACAAACTTAAAAAAAGAATAGCAGTATTAGAATCTTTAGCATTAGAAAACATAAAATCCAAAGAGATTTTGACTGTAGAGGAAACGTTGGAGTTATTCAATATGAGCCGATCAACATTTGATAGATTAAGAAAAAAAGGTTTTGATGCTCCTCAGCCCAATAGGAACGGGAAGATTTATGTTAATAGAGCAGAACTGGAAAAATTTTTACAAAAAAAGTAGTATGGTAGATTTAATTAAATTTTATCTTGAAAATGTATCGCTAAGCGATTATATCTTAGCGACAAAATTTATAAAAATAAGAGAGGAAGGTGGATTTGAAATTTTTAAAGCTGACCCTGATGTGATTTCTTTTTTGTCACAAAAGGTAAAAGCTGAAGATTGTAATTTACCAAAATCTGAAATTGTAGTTCAACAAGAAAATATTATCAAAAGGCTGTCATACCAGAATAAGTTCATCAGTTTTAAAAGAAAATTGAACGCAAAAGAAGGTAGATTGTCGGTTTGTCAAAACATAAGAAAAGACTTTATCCGCATCAAAAATTTAAATCCTTTTACTGATCTAAATTATCTGAATTTTGTTGAAATAATCGAACTGTATGCGCACGAGTTCGGGATTGAAAAAGAAAAATTCTGGAAGGCAAAAATTACTCAGGTGGAATTGGGGGTAAATATCAGATTTAATATGAATATAGCTTCTATTATGAGTAGTGTTTCAAGAATGAAAGGTATGGAAAATACGCTACGAATAGGAAATACTGTTAACTTTAAAAATCAGAAATATGAAGTCTCTGTATATGATAAATTAGAAAGAGAATCTCAACAAAACGAAGTTTTCAAAAATGCAAGCAAGGCAAGAAGAAAGCATTTGGTGAAAAAAATCTCAAAGAATAATAGCTTTGTTAGGATTGAGCTGAGAGTGAAACGAGTTAGTCAATTTAATCGGGCTTCCATAAAAAGCAAAATACAGACTCTGGAATCTATCAGAAAAAATTTTCATTCGTTGGGTAACGAATTATACAAACATTTTGTTAATATCTCCTTTGTAAATGAGATTTCGCCAGATATTGCTCAGGGTCTTTTGAAGTCTCAGTTAAATAGCAAGAGCGCAAAAGCTTTTGATGAATATCTGAAATTTCTAGGATTGAAATATTTTGGAGTCCAAAAGTTTATTGAGTTCGCATCTCCGATCTTGAATACAAATAATAGAAATAGATATCTTGCAAGTTTGGAGGATCTTTACAATCAATATAAAGGAGATAATGATTTTGTGAAAAAACAGTTTTTTCGGAAATTGTCAGCGAGGATTAATAAACTCACTGTACCTGCTATTTCAAGTAGTAACTAAGGTTAATATATCTCTAAAACTATTACTACTAATATACTAAAAGATAGTAAGGGGGCAAATGGGAACGGGTAAACGTAATATGGTGAATGCCAGAGAAAACATGATTACTGTATTTCTTATGTTTCATTGAAATACCAATGATTCTTACGAAGCACTAATAGAAACAAGTTATAAGACTCATGGAAACATGCCTTTTGACGACTTTAAATAATTTGCAGTCTCTTTCTGCATATTTTAAAATTAGAAGGAAATTAAATGACTGGACTATCTAGTCATTTTTATTTTCAGATTTAAATAAATATTACTTGGTAATTTGAGCTATTTTTGTAATTTGATTAAAACAATAAAAACTATTTTGATGCCTGATACAACAATTAAAATACCGTTTAAAGTTTCTGCTAGAACTGCAAAGTTAATTGGCTTAGAAAACTTTTCAACCGAAGAGGGTGCGGTTATTGAGTTGGTTAAAAATACATATGATGCAGATGCAAAAAACTGTATTATAATTTTTGACTTAAAAAAGAAAAAAGTCAAAGAAAAAAATGAAAAAGAAGAAGAATTCGAAGTAGAAAAGTTTGACAAGGAAAATAGTAGCATTTATATTTTTGATAATGGTGTCGGTATGAACGATAAAATTATTAAAAACCAATGGATGACTATAGGTACAGATAATAAACTGTATGAGCATACTACAGAAGGAGGGAGAGTCAAAACCGGGGCAAAAGGTATTGGTCGTTTCGCTCTCAACAGATTAGGTATGTTAACATCTATGACTTCTCTTCCGAATTTATTGGAAGTAATAGATGAAGAGAATAGCGAAATTGAAAAAGAATCAGAAGAGTCTCCAAAAACTAAATTAATCGAAAACATTACAAACGCAAGCTTTGATTGGACAGTTGATTGGAAAGACTTCGATAAAAAAGGTGCTACAGTATCTGATGTTGAAGCAGTTTTGTCAGCTAAGGAGAATTTAAATCTTAAACAGGAATTTTTGAAGCGATTTTCCTCTTATCCTAAAATTAAAGAAGTATTAGAACAAATCGATTTTAAATCGGGAACTGCCATTGAAATTACTGAACTAAATGATGAATGGAATGAAGAGAAGTTAAGCAAGTTATTTGGAAATTTAGAAATGTTGCTTCCTCCAGAAGAACAAAATGATTTTAATATTGATTTATTCTTATTGAATAACTTACAAGAATTTGGGAAGGTAAAGCGAGCTTATTATGATGATTATGATTATAGGATCAATGCTTCTTATTGTCAGGATAACGATAAAACACTGAGGGTAAAAATTTATCGTAACGAATTAGATTTAGACGCTTTAGAGAAAAAATATTCCGAAGTATTTGAATTTGATTTAATGAAAAAATCTCCATATCGACTTGAAGATTTCAAAAATGAAAAAATTGAACTTAATATACCTATAGAAAAATTGACTTCTGATGAAGTAGACAAAGACTTATTGGAAAGAATTGGAAGATTTGATTTTACATTTTACTTCTTGAAGAATACCATTTCAGATGACAAGGATGATGGAGATTTGAAGAAATACCCTTATAACAGTATAAATAGTGCAAATAGAAAGTCTTGGTTAAAAAAGTTTGGTGGTATTAAAATATTCAGAGATGATTTTCGAATAAGACCTTATGGAGAAAATGGAGATGATTGGTTAAGATTGGGTGAACGTCAAGCTCAAAGTCCAGGAGGTGCAGGACAAAGATTAGGGGGATATAGAATTAGACCTAATCAGATAGCCGGTACTATTAAGATTTCAAGGCTTCACAATGCAAGTTTTCAAGACAAATCTGGACGAGAAGGCTTAATTGAGAATGATGAATTTGAATTATTCAAAAATATCATACGAGAAATAATATCCTTATTTGAAAGAGATAGAAATGTAATAATGTACAATCTCTCTGAATTGCATAAAATAAAAAATGAGGAAGCAGAAAAACTGAGACAAGGAAAAGAAGGGGCTGAGAGAATTAGAAAACAAAAAGAACAACGAGAGCAAGAAAAAGCAAATTCAGAGAGTAAAAGTGGAGAAAATAACTCTTCCGAAGAAAAAAAACAATATTCTGAAAATGAAGAAAATATGGCTGAGGCTATATTTATTTTAGAGAAAGAAAATGATAAGAAAGATGATGAAATCAGATTATTAAGAAGTTTAGCTAGTGTAGGTTTAATTGTTTCTTCTTTTGCCCACGAACTGCATAATTTGAAAAACAGACTTGTTCCGAGAACTAAATTTTTGGAAGAAGAAATGCAAAAGTATATTGATAAAGATATATTTATTGACAAGTCAAAATATGAAAATCCATACTATATGTTGGATTTGATTAAGAAAGAGGATTTGAAACTTCAACATTGGCTAGTTTATTCTCTAAACACCTTAAAAAGAGACAAGAGAGAAAGAAAAAATGTTAATTTAAATAAATATTTCGAAGATTTTAGATCTATTTGGCAAAATTCTTTAACTGATAGAAAGATTGCATTTGAGTTTAAAGAAGATGCTACAGATCAATGTATAATTAGAGCATTTGAAATTGATTTGGATTGTATTTTTAATAACCTATTATCTAATTCCCTCAATGCTCTTAAAGGAGTTAGTGATGGTGAAAAGAAGATTTCAATTTCTTGTCAAAATGTAAATGACAATATCGAAATATTGTTTTCAGATAATGGTAAAGGACTTGATAATAAGTATAAAGATAATCCTGAACAGATCTTTGATTTATTTGAATCGTCAAAAGTTGACCAATACGGTAATGTTATAGGAACAGGACTAGGTTTATCAATGGTTCAAGCAATTATATCTGAATACAACAATTCCACAATTAAAATAATTGAATCCACTAAAGGATTAAGTTTTAAAATAACTTTTAAATTAAGAAAATGAGTTACCGATTAGCCTATATAGATGAAGAAGAACAATCACTGAGTAATTTTTATAGTCATTTTAAAGATTTCTATGAATTAGTTATGATAGAGGTTGATGAATCTACAACTATTGAGTCAATTTTAAGTCAATGTTTTGATAAAGAGACTGATGCAATAATAACTGATTACAATTTAATTGAAGGTGGAGAAGTCGGCTTTAATGGAAATGAATTAATAAACACCATTACAGATAAATACCCTCATTTTCCAGTTATTATGCTAACATCTTACGAACCAGATGCAATTAATCATATGGAAAATGTTCATTTAATTTATAATAAAGATATACTTAACGGCACAAATGGAGATGAGTTTAAAGTATTCAATTCAAAAATAATTACTGCTATTAAGAATTATTATAAAAAAATTGAAGATACCGATTCTAGAATAGCCGTATTGGTCGATAAAAGAGACAATGCTGAGTTGGATTTAGCGGAAGAAGAGGAATTAACAAAATTATATATGCTCTATGATGAATTACATCCAGATGGCAAAGAGATTCCAACTAATTTGATTCAAAAAGGATCTATTACGCAACTGAACGATTTCGTTAGTGAAGCTAAAGAAATACTTGAGGAATTAAAAAAGATTAATAAAAAGTAATAAATGGGCTTTAGAGAAATCAACAAAATTCCTTCACGTAGAAATATTACAACTGCAGTTGCCCACTATAGAGATCACAGAGGAAATCTAACAATTGATTTTAAGCAAAGGTGTGGTTACTGTAATGATGTCCATTTTTACAGGACAGCTTCATTTGAAATAGATCATTTTATTCCAAGGAAAAAAAATAAGAAACCTTTTCTAACCATTAAAACAGAAACAGATTATTCTAATTTGATTTATGCTTGCAAATCTTGTAATAATGCAAAGAGCAATAAATGGCCGACAAATGATGAAAACATTTGCAACCATAACAATGAAGGATTTATTGATCCTTGTGATGTAGATTATGACAATCAGTTTGAAAGGTTGCCAAATGGTCAAATTAAAGCTTTAACAGATCTCGGCAAATGGATGCGAAAAGAATTAAAATTAGATAAACCGCAACACGAAATTATCTACAACCTTGAGCAGTTGGATATCATAATTGATCAGTTAGAAGAGGATCTGAAAAATTTAGAAGATATTGGCTTATATAAACGCATTACAGCTCTTTTATTAAGATACAGAGCATATGTAAAACAATTGGGAACTATATAATGAAAGAAGCTACAAAATATCTAAGTCAAAAATGTAACACAGATCCCTGGTTTGTGGATAGGCTTATTATTTCTGCATTTCTGTACATAAACCAAATACAATTAATTAATAATAGGCTGTTACTAGAATATTGTATTCGTGAAAATGATGAAGATTTTGAAAACTTGATTGGGTTTATTGAAACAATAAACAACATAAAGAATGAATTTGTTATTGAAGATTTAATTGAACTTTTTGAATTTGTTATTTCCCCTTCAGATAGAATTATTAACGGTGCAATATATACACCGTCTGAGATAAGAGATTACATTGTACGTCAAACATTCAGAAATAATGCAAATATTCTTAACGAAGTTACTATAGCGGATATTTCGTGTGGTTGCTCAGGATTTTTATATACTGCATCTAGAGAGTTAAGAAGAAGAACAAGAAATACCTATCAGCATATTTTTCAAAATCAAATTTTTGGTTTAGACATTCAGGAATATTCAGTAACACGTAGTAGATTACTACTGTCATTATTGGCTTTATCTGAAGGAGAAGATGTAGAAGAATTTCATTTTAATTTACATCAAGGAGACGCCTTACTTTTTAACTGGGAAGAGCATTATCCAGGCTTTGATGGATTTCAAATCATTGTGGGAAATCCACCGTATGTTTCCGCTCGTAATCTTGATAACGATGCAAAAGAAAATGTAAAGCTTTGGGAAGTTTGTACTACCGGAAACCCCGATTTGTATATTCCTTTTTTTCAAATAGGATATGAGAATTTAGCCCCTAATGGGATTCTTGGCTTTATAACAATGAATACTTTTTTCAAAAGTCTGAATGGTAGAGCTTTAAGAAGTTATTTTGAAAGAAATAATACATCTATTAAAATTATTGATTTTGGAACCCAACAAATATTCAAATCTAAAAGTACATATACCTGCATTTGTTTTTTAGAAAATACGGAAAGGAATTATATCGAATACTATAAGTCAATAGATAAAGAATTACCAACTAATAGAAATCAATATAGCAGAATAAATTACACAAGTCTTGATGCAAGAAAAGGCTGGAATCTAAATGAGAATGAAATTATTTCAAGAATTGAAGCAACCGGAACACCTTTCGGAGAGAAATATAAAACAAGGCACGGCATTGCTACTTTGAAAAATGACATTTATATTTTTAAACCAGTAGCTGAAGATGATGATTATTTTTATCTTCAAAATGGAAATCTATATCCAATTGAGAAAGGAATATGTAAAGATATTTTGAACTCAAATAAATTGAGTAGAGATATTAACTTTGATGCAGTCGTTGAAAAGGTGTTGTTCCCTTATAATGATGAGGTAAAACCGAAAGTGCTCGATGAAGACTTTTTAAGAGAAAATTTCCCAAGAGCTTTTGAATATCTGCAGGTAAAAAGAAAAATTCTGGCAGGAAGAGATAAAGGTAAAGGCAAATATGAAAAATGGTTTGCCTTTGGAAGAACTCAGTCTTTGGAAAAAGTTGGAAACAAATTGTTTTTCCCAAAATTTTCAGATAAAACACCAAGTTATTTAATTAGCAATGATGATGATTTGCTGTTTTACAATGGTCAAGCAATTATAGGCCATTCGGAAGAAGAAATGCAATTAATTAAAAAGATTTTAGAATCACGCTTGTTTTGGTATTATATCAAAACAACAAGCAAGCCATATTCTTCCGCATATTATTCTTTGAATGGTACTTATATGAAAAATTTTGGGATTCCAAATTTTAATGAGGAAGATAAAAGGTTTTTAATTGAAGAAAATGATCAGAGAATTATAGATAGGTTTTTGGAAGATTACTACGGTGTTGACCTAAGTGAAAATGCTGTAATGTAATTTAAATATCCCCTAAAACGCCCCCTTTAAAAATTGAAATGCTTGAAAGTCCCATAAATAAAAGTCAAAATAAAAAATATTCGAGCCCAGGTGGGACCACTTTTTAAATCAAGCACTTACAGAAATGTAGGTGCTTTTTTATTTTTCTGACTAACATTTGAGAGCGGCTAATCTTTTTTATATTTTATTTGTATTTTTATATTCTAAAAAGATTGGAAAGCAGGACAAAATATAATTCTTGAATTTATAAATAAATATAGCACATTTAAAACCTCGCAAAAGGATTATTTGGAACTAAACAAAGGTGATTTCAGTTTAACAGCAGATATTTTGTCAAGATATAAGGATAAATTATAACTATCTTAGTTGTAATACAAGTCCTTTCGTATTTAATAATCGCCAAATCATTGCAATAAAAGATGCAA
Source organism: Chryseobacterium metallicongregator (assembly GCF_031324065.1). Lineage (NCBI taxonomy): Bacteria > Pseudomonadati > Bacteroidota > Flavobacteriia > Flavobacteriales > Weeksellaceae > Chryseobacterium > Chryseobacterium metallicongregator. Next base: position 156,543 of record NZ_JAVIXS010000004.1, on the reverse strand, counting down.
TGATTTTTTTGTTGTAAAAAAAACATTGTAAAAATGTGTTCAATACTTAGTTTATCTTATTTAGGTTTATTTTACAAAATTGTACTGGTTTAGTAAGTGCTGTAAGCATATACTTTTGATAAAAAAGTTTTATGAAACCAACAGAAAAAATTATTGCATTAGGGAAACAAATTGCTACTCTAATAGAAACACAAACAGAATTCACTTCAAAAGCCTTGTTAATCCTCTCTTTAGGAGTTAAAAGTATCTATTCAAAAGAAGAGGCTGCACTTTTTTTTAATCTTGACCCTGATTATCTGTATCAGCTTAAACACCATTGGAAGATATTACACGATTAAAAAAGACTTTATCCTTAAAAAATATGTTGAAATGTTGAATTGATAGCTAATGAAAATAAAATTATTGTTTCGATGTTTTACATCGAGCAAATGTTTTCAGAACTTAAATTACCGATTACTGAAAAGCATGATTGGTTAGCGAATCAAACAATTCTTTCAAGAAAGAGTTCAATGCAGATAAGAGATTGAATAACCAATTGAATAAAAAATTTATGGAATTTGATCCAAAATATCACGCATTTTTTGAATCGGCCGAGTTTGAAGAGACAAGAAATTTAATTATTGAAAACATATCAGAAACCAAATCGGCTTTAAAAAAGATAACAGAATATAATTCTAATTTTTTGGTTTCTTTTTTTATTGATATTTTCCATATGCATATCAACAGGACTTTTATTTCCAGCCAAAGATTGTTCGAAATGATCATTTATGATTACTTACTCCGCCACAATAAGATATTGTCTAAACAGTCTTGGATGCTAAATTAAAATATTGAAAACCAATATTTTGAAATAGAAATAAGCCCTGTAAATTTATAAATCTATATTGTATTTATTAGGAAATCTTATAGTGAACAGATAAATTTGCTGCAGAAAATATAACATAGCGGAATCCGAAAAGCTTATAGAGTAGGACAATTCAAGGAACTTTCAAATGATTATTAGTAATGTGTATTTTCCGAATCAATTAAATGTTATGATGTTTATGTTTTGTATGTGTACGGTACATAATTAAATATAGCTGATCATCAAAAAGCCCAATGCCAGGGTGTGTATGGCAAAAACAAATTTTAATTTTTATTTTTTTTTAATTATGAGAATAAAAAAAATATTACTTAGCATATTCGCTGCTCTTGTTTTAATGATATCAATATTTCTTTATATGAATAAGGATAAATTTGTCTATGTAGGTTCAGTAGATATTATTGAAGTCGATTGCAGCAAAAAAATTCAAATCTTGAGCGAAGTTTTAGAAAGTGACCAAAGGATTAGAAAATCAAATGAATTAATCAAATACGCTAAAGAAGATCACAGGAATCAAGAATTAGTCATTAGCATTATTGAAAAGTGTGGGATGCCAACATTAAAGGAGGTGGGTCAAAAACAAATGGATGCAATCTGGTTGGGACTGCAACATACTACTAACGAAATCAGAAAAAAGTATTTTCCACAAATAGAGAAAGCGGTTGAAAATGGAGACTTATCTAAACAACAATATGCATTGATGAAAGATAGGATTTTAATGGACGAAGGAAAACCCCAAATATATGGTTCGCAAATAGAAAATGGTAAATTGTATAAATTAGAAAATCCTGAAACTGTGAACGAAAGAAGAAAAAAAATGGGAATGGAACCAATAGAGGATTATTTAAAGAATTTCCATATTCAGTTCAATCCGAATTAACAACACAACATATAACTCCGGTCATAATTATAGGAGTAGGTGATTTATCGATACGTTTATGTCTTTCTGGACGAAGTGCGTTTAATATTCTTGAATTAATGAAATGCATGGGTGCCCCTATAGAATACTGCAAAAAACTTATTCTTACGACGCATATCAATGTGATTTCGAAATAAGTTTACAAAGATAAAATTTCTTATAATTTTTCCTTAATGCAAAATATTTGCATTAATATATTTTACATTATTATAAATCATATAATAGGGAATGCCCTGCCCCCTTTAAGTGCAGAGTTAATACTTAAATCGTTTTATTATGTTAAAATTAGAAGATTTCAAAATTAAAGAAATTGAGACTTTAGATTCAATCAAAGGTGGTAAAGGAGATTGTCTTTACACGACCCATGAAACTGTGAATTTTTTAGGTTGGATCATTGAAACTGGTACTAAGGGTGATATAAGCCCAGATTAGTATTAGCAAGAGCTAATTTGCAATTAATTACCTCTATAGCAAATTCTTATTTGTAGATAGAGGTAATTTTATTTTAAAATAACAATCGATGGCAAAACATTTAATTGTAACTCAAGATAGTGATGGATCTTCAGATGAAGTTTGTAGCTGGTTTTATAGATATGGTGTGTCTTTTAAAAGATTAAATCTTGATTCATATAAAATAATAGATCGTAATAATGATCTATATTCAGACTATTTTAATTTCGATAATATTGACATAAGTATTCCCGGTGAAAAAAAAGTTAATGATGAAAACTTTACGGAAAAATTTACTTCGATTTGGTATAGAAGGCCAAGTGCTAATGTTGAAAACATGGTAATTGACGAAACTGAGTCAGGTCTCTCTAAATTTCTTCTCCATAAAATAAGATCAAATCAAAAATCGGAATTAAAAGAACTTTACAGTTACATTTTCAATTCCATACAGGGTTCGGTCATATTAGGAAATAGATTAAAAACTAGAGTGAACAAATTAGAAATTCTATCTATAGCAAGCAAATTAGGAATTTGCATTCCTAGAACCAAAGTAATTTCTACAAAAAGTCAAATTTTAGAATTTCAAAAAGAGGTTAACAGTTCCCTTATAACTAAATCAATTTTTGAGCCAATAGCTGCTATGGACGATGACTCAAAACAAAGACACATATCTTACACGAATGAATTGACGGATTCTATACTAGACAAAATACCAAATTATTTCTCACCGAGCTTGGTACAAGAAAAGATAGAAAAAGATTTTGAAATCAGAACTTTTGTTATGGGAGAAAACTACTACAGCATGGCTATATTCTCCCAGAACAACGAACAAACCGCTGTAGATTTCAGAAGATACGATTTTAAAAAACCAAGTAGAAATATTCCTTTTACTTTACCTGAAGAATTGACTATAAAAATAAAAGAACTGTTAAAAATAATAGAATTTAATACGGGTTCAATTGATATTATCAAAGGTAAAGATGGGAAATACTATTTTTTAGAAATCAACTCAGTCGGACAATTTGGAATGGTTAGCAAGCCTTGCAATTATAATATAGAGTATCACATATATAAATATTTAACCAGAGATGAAGAATAAACTTCTTAATTCGGAAATTTCACTTGAAAAGTTATCCCTTAACAATATTTTAATTGATTCATTTGAATATTCAGATAATAATAACATTAGGAAATTTTTTTTAGCTCGAAATTCATTGATAAATACTAATCAATATGTAGTCAGAGAATATTATAAACAAAATACGACAGTAATTTTGAATTATGAATAAAAATAAATATGTAAGAGTTTTTACAGACTGTTATTTAGTTGATGGAGATAATGGCTATCTAATATATGATTTATCAAGACAGAAACTCCTTTCTATAAGTCAAACTGCATACAACGTACTAAAAGAAATTGATGGAAAAAGGATTGATTCTATAATATCAAAATTTGGGAATGGCATAATTGATATAATTGATTATTTCCTTACAGAGGAAGTATGTTTTTTAACTGACAGTCCCACAAATTTTCCTAAAATTAGCGAAGATATACATTTTGAGAATGAATGCTATTCAGCTATTTTAGAAATAGGTACTTCTACTAATTATGATTATGTTGAAGTAATAAATGAACTTAATCAATTAGGATGTCAAATGTTGATGCTTTCCATTAAATCAGATAGTAATATCACATCAGAGGAAATTTTAAACATTTTTAATGCTACAACAAATTCTTTTTTAAGATGTATTGATGTTGTTGTTCCAAGCTCTTTTGAGAATATATTTTCTATGGACTTTTTCAACCACAATATTAGAATTACTTCTGTAACTTATTTAGGTTCTAAGCAATTTAAAACAGAAGAAAATAAGAATTATGTATTAATAAAAAGAGTAAAAGATGAAGAGTTAAATTGGACTGAAAAATTTGTTCGTTCAAATTTCACTTTTACTTTGAAGAGTTTTATGGAATCAAAGAAATATAACATTGCTCTTAATCGTAAAATTTGTATTGATGAATTTGGTTATATCAGAAATTATATAAATCATCAAGAGCATTTTGGAAATCTATCAGATACTACTACTTCAATAAGCCAAGTATTTAGAAGTCCTGAATTTCAGAAAAAATGGGAAGTTAGTAATGATTTAATTGAAAAATGTAAGTTGTGTAAATTCCGCTATTGCTGTTTTTCCAATACAGATCTTCATTATTCCAATGAGAAATGGTATAAAGTAAATTCTTGTGAAAATTTTGAGCCTGTAAAAGAAAATGCAAAATGATTTTTATTAATATCTAATTAAGACAGTAATAATAAGTCTAAAACAGAAGACAATTAAATATCAGAAAATATAATTAAAAAATAATTTTCAAATAGATTTATTTTGAGAAAGTTCCCGTTTTATAAACAACCCGATACCAAAGATTGCGGCCCCACTTGTTTGCGAATAGTTATCAAACATTATGGTAAGACCATTCCTTTGCAGCAAATCCGTAACCTTACAGAAACTACCAGAGAAGGAAGTTCTATGTTAGGGCTTAGTAATGCTGCTGAAAATATGGGGTTAAAAAGTTTAGGGATTAAAATAAACTATAAAACCTTACAAGAAGACGTTCCATTACCATGTATTGTACATTGGAATAAATCTCATTTTGTAGTAGTTTATAAAATTGATAAAAATAATACCGTTTATATTTCCGATCCCAGTTATGGTTTAATCACTTATAACAAAGAAGATTTTATCAAAAACTGGATTGGAGCAAACGCAAATGAAACCACAGAAGAAGGTATTGCCTTACTTTTAGAAACCACACCTCAATTTTATAAAAGCGATTGGGACGAAACCAAAGATAAAAAATCACCATTACAATTTGGTTTACAGTATTTTGCGAAATACAAATCATTAATCGTTCAACTTTCTGTGGGGTTATTGACTGGAAGTATTATTTCATTAATTACTCCGTTTCTTACCCAAAGCATGGTAGATGTGGGGATACAAAATCAGGATTTAAACTTTATTTATCTTGTTCTCATTGCACAAATAATGCTTTTTATCGGCAGAATAGGAATTGAAGTGATACGCAGTTGGATTTTACTTCATCTTTCCGCAAGAATCAATATTTCCATTATATCAGACTTCTTTATCAAACTGATGAAACTTCCGATTTCATTCTTTGATACAAGAATGACGGGAGATATTATGCAGCGAATCAACGATCATACGAGAATAGAACAATTGCTTACAAGTTCATCTCTGAATACATTATTCTCATTAGTCAACCTGATTATTTTCAGTATTGTACTGCTGTTTTATGATTATAGACTATTTCTGGTTTATTTGGCTGGAGCAATTCTTTATATCGGATGGATTAGTTTTTTCCTCAAAAAAAGGAAAGAACTTGATTACAAAAGATTTTCCCAAATATCCCAAGAGCAAAGTAAGGTCATTGAATTGGTTAACGGAATGCAGGAAATTAAAATGCATAATGCCGAAAAGCAAAAACGTTGGGGCTGGGAGTTTTTGCAGGTCAAATTATTTAAGCTTAGAATAAAATCTTTATCATTAGAGCAATGGCAATCTGTAGGAGGAAATTTCATCAATCAAATGAAAGATATTTTAGTGAGTTTCCTTTCTGCCAAATTGGTGTTAAGCGGAAATCTTACTCTGGGAATGATGCTTTCGGTTCAATATATCATCGGTCAGCTCAACAGTCCTTTATTACAATTGGTAGAATTTATAAGACAAACGCAGGATGCTAAAATATCGTTGGAACGTCTGGGAGAAATTCACGATAAGGAAGATGAAGAAAATGCTGATGAACAATATGTTTCGGAAATTCCACAAAATGATATAGAGGTACACAATATGTCTTTTAGATACATCGGTTCCAGCCAATTCGTTTTTGAAAATCTCAATCTTTCAATTCCGTACCAAAAAACCACCGCAATAGTCGGAGCCAGCGGAAGTGGAAAAACTACTTTACTGAAATTGTTGATGAAATTTTATGAACCCAACAACGGTGAAATTAAAATAGCAAATACTAATCTCAAAAATATTTCTCCCAAAAAGTGGAGAGACCATTGCGGCGTGGTGATGCAGGAAGGTTATGTTTTTAATGACACTATTGCGGAAAACATTGCTGTCGGCGAAGATTTTATTGACAAGCAAAAACTAAGAAAAGCTGTAGAGATAGCAAATGTCAAAGATTTTATTGAGGGACTTCCGTTAAGTTACAATACTAAAATCGGGAATGAAGGAGTTGGTATTAGCGGAGGACAGAAACAGAGATTATTTATTGCAAGAGCTGTTTACAAATCCCCTGATTATATTTTATTTGATGAAGCAACAAGTGCTTTGGATGCTAATAATGAAAAAGTGATTATGGAAAACCTTGAGCAATTTTTCAGAGGAAAAACTGCAGTTGTAATTGCCCACAGACTTTCCACTGTTAAACACGCCGACAAAATTATTGTTTTAGACAAAGGAAAACTGGTAGAAGAAGGAAATCATACCGAATTGGTAGCTAAAAAAGGTGAATATTACAGACTTGTAAAAAATCAATTGGAACTTGGAAACTAGGAAAGACATATTAGATAATATCGAACTTCGCAGCGAAAGCGTTCAGGATATTCTTACACAGCCTCCACATTGGATGATTCGGTGTGGAAATACGGTTATTTTCATTATTATGATAATGGTATTATTGATGAGTTGGTTCATCAAATATCCTGAATTTATTCCCTCATCCATCGTGGTGACTTCACAAAATCCACCGGAAAAACTGGAGGCAAGAACCAACTCGAAAATTGAGAAAATTCTTATCAAAGACCATCAGAAAGTTGAAAAAGGCCAGGTAATGATGGTTTTGCAATCTACGGGAAATTATCAGGATATTTTAAAACTGAGAAACTTGATGGATTCTGTTTCCACCAATCATTTACAAGATTTTCCTTTGAAAATGGTGTCTGCTTTTAAATTGGGAGAGATTCAGAGTGATTATAATAGTTTTGCAAAAGCATTTCAGGATGAAAATTTATTTACAAGACTACAGCCTTATGCTCCGGAAAATCTAGCAGCCAATCAAGGTATTTCAGAGTCTAAAAGTAGAATCACGAATTTAACACAGCAAAGAAATCTTGAAGTTGCAAAAACCGAACTTACACTAAAGAATTATAAACGTTCACAAGAATTGTTTAACCAAGGAGTTATCGCAGCGGTAGAGTTGGAAGGTGAAAAAATAAAATATCTTCAGGCTCAGCAAAACTTAGAGAACATAAATATTTCTTTGTCTCAAATGCAGGAAAGTATATCCAATTTCAACAAAACAAAAAGCGGAGCGGCGATTAATACAGAAAAAGATAAAATCACTTATTCATCCCAGACCCTTCAGTTATTTGAGCAATTAAGAAAATCTTTAAAGCAATGGGAGCAGAATTATTTAATAGTGTCATCCACAAACGGAACGGTAAGTTTTCAACAATTCTTCGGCGAAAATCAATTTGTTAAATCAGGGGATGCAATTCTTTCAATTCTGCCTAAAGACAAAGTTGCTTTAGTGGGTAGGATGTCCGTTCCTGCAACCAACTCTGGCAAAGTTACTACAGGTGAAAAAGTTTTAATAAAATTGGATAATTACCGCTACCAAGAATTTGGAATTGTAGAAGGTAGGGTTCAAAATATATCATTAACACCGAATGGTGAGGGCAATTATTATGTAGATGTTATCCTTCCTAAAGGTTTAAAAACTTCATATAATAAGAGACTTCCATTTGACAAAGAATTGAAAGGGAATGCTGAAATAGTTACCAAAGATTTAAGACTAATTGAAAGGTTTTTCTATCAAATTAGGGAACTTTTAGGACATCAGACATGAAACAATCATCAGAAAATATCCCAAATTATAAACTTAATTTTTAATAATTATGGACCTGAGAAAACTAATCTATATAAAATACGGCTTCTATTAAAGATGTATTGGCAAAATAATGAAGTTAAAAGTTTTGAAGATTTTATACGCAAATACTTTTCTATTCTACAAAAAACGGTAATTTAGGTCAATAAAAAAGTGTTGGCTTCGTTCAGTTTTAATATATTTCCATTAGTGCCCTGCGTAAGAATTTATGAGATACTAATGGAAAGTGTTTTTTTAGGGGAATAATATCAGGAAACAGAAGGAAAAGAATGGAGCATTTTGAAAAATTCTTTATAAGGATGACTCGTAAGCAAGCGTTTTATAATACCTTACGAGATAATCATAAATTACCATTTCAAATAATCTTTGTTGAGAAACAAATAATCTATTGATATTCATATGAAAAATACTCTGAAATAAGAATTGCAGAGGCATTTCTAAAGATTGATCTTTATATTTATAAAGAATGCTTTGTAGTGCTGTGTTCTTTTCTTCAATAGTATGAATAACAAAGTTTCTTTCTTCCAAAAACTCTTTAGAATTAATAAAGTCTACAAATTTAGGTTTGAACTCGCGGTATTTTTTGTCAAGCTGGCTATTGAGCTTTTTATCTGCCTTAAATTCCTGTTTGAAAGTATGATTAAAGTATTTGATCCACTCCAGCTTTTCTTGAATGGAGAGATTAAGTTTATTCAACATCTCATCCATATAAAACAAGCTAACGATGATCTTTTCCTCATCATCATAATGCAAACATTCCAATGTGAACTCACTATTTTTGTAAAACAAGGTTTCTACTTCTTCCATGGTATTCTTTCCATACCTTTCAATTTCCCGGTTATAGGTGTCGACCATAATGGTAAAAATCTCTCCACTATCTATATATGGCTGGAAAATATTTTGTGCCGTATTAAGAATTTCATGGTAATATTGGAGATCATTTAATTTTAATCTTATCCTCAAATGGGATTTAGGATCATAATACCGTATAAAAAACCATTCGGAAATATAGCCGTTCTTCTGAAAAGACTCTATTAAAGGTTGTATTGCTTCTTCAAGGATAATATCAGAAGTTTTTATACCTGTATATATTTTCAGGTATAACCAATTACTTCCGGGGATAAAAGTTCGTTGCATTATTAAATATCTTACTTATTTTTCTCTTCTACGGCTTTATACACTGGAAAAATGAACTCTCGTCTGAAATGGTCATTTTCATTGTATAAAAATTCTTCTATAACGATTGATTTTTGACTTTTAACAGTTTCAATAAAAAGCTTTGCCATGTCATAATTTTCAAGAGCCATGGTTAAAGTATTGTCAAATTTAGACCATTGAATCCAGTCCGGAATTTTTCTTTTGTTTCTCCAGTTTCTTAGTTCCTGTAAAAAATCCTTTTTGTTCAATTTTAATTGATCTAACAAAAAAATATCTTTTTCTGTAATCTTCCACCGTGCTTTTGAAAGAATGATATTATGATATTCTACCCTTGGCAAAAATGTATAAATATATTCTAAATCACCCCAGTTAAAATAAAGCCCGGGTTTGATATTCTGTGTATGTAAATCTGATAAGAAATGATAGACAGGTAATGTATTGGTATAATAATTATGGGCGTTTGTGAGATAAGGTATAACCCTCTTATTTAGTTTTTTTGAACGTAAAATAATCTCATCATTTTTTAAAGAAATATAAAGATCCTCTGTAGATATCTGATTTTCTTGAGGCAATAAAGATTGAGCTAAATAAGGAATTTCATACGCTCTCAAAGTAGGTCTTCTTATTATATTTCCTATTCTTGCTTCTGGTAAATGAATGATTTCGGCCAGGATCTCATCAGGTCTGAGTTCTTCTTCTTTTTTAGCAATATTTTTGAGGAGATTCTGTACTTCCGATTTTTCGGAACAAAATCGTCCTAACAGCGTGCCGGCACTACTTCCTGAACTTGCATTTAAAAATATTTTTTCCTGATTATTTTCAGAAATGATTTCTGCCATGATAGAGGTGGTATCAGGCATATTATCCCAGTTTTCCTGGAAATCTTCAAAATCCGTATCGGTCAGTTCTATACTATACTGGTTATCTAACAGAGCTTCCTGTAACTTTTCGTTAAGTATTATCTGGATTGGAGTAAACTCAATTTTTTTGTTTTGTTTTTCCTGCAGGGTAGGAAGTGCCAAATCTTCTATATAAGGATGGATACCCTTTGAAGATACATTTTGCTTATATCCAATACCTATTTCAGTATCTAAGACATAGAGTAGGGGCATTTCCTGAGTGTCAAACTTTTCGACAAAAGCTTTTTTAAATCTGGAAAATTGATTTTCCTTTTGTGTTAAAGTGATTTTATTCAGAAAACTTATTCCGGTTTTTAATTCTTTTTTCCAACTTTGGGATAAGTAAAAAGGAGAGGTATTATAGAGATCCGTCTGAAAGAGATATTTTTGTTCATACTCCATTGCGAACGATTGTATCAGATCTCTGATTTCATCGTATAGTATAGTAGGATTACCAATATTTAAATCCAGTTTCTCCAGGTTATCCTTTAAAGAAACTAAAATATCAGTTTCATTTTTTATTTCTAATCTGTTTAGAACAGTGATAATAGTATTTAAAAAATCAGTTCCCGACACATTAGGTTCCAGCTCACTTACCAGGACCTGATTATCAATTAATTCTTCTATAAATTCTCTTGCATCATCTTCTGTTATCTCTTCATTAATTAGAATACGAGAAATCTCACTAATGGTTTTACCTTGTTTTGAAAAATTTATTATTTGTTGTAACTCTACAGATATTGGAGCCGAGGAAATAATGTATTCTCTTTTTCCTCCTGTATATTGATATTCTATATATCGAATTCTACGGCCTATTTTATAGATGCTGTTATTAGGGAAAAATAAAAGCTTATTCTTTACTATGGGTAGTTGTGTAAAATATTGTGCAAGAGAAACAAGAAAATGCATATCCAATCTGGTATCCCGTACTAATTGATCAGTTGGTAGCTCGCATCCTGTTGTGTTGTCGGAAAATTTGGATGCTTCCAAAGAAAATTCTCCTAACCCTATACCAGAAAATAAGCCGAATGGAGTACAACGGGTACTCATTCGGCTATAATATTTTATAAGGGTATTTTTTAGTTTATGAAATTCTTTGGAAGAGAGTGGCTTTTCTGAGCTCAGCCATTTATCAAATTCTTCATATAGATGAGATGAAGCAAGATAGATAGCCTCCCTAAAAACAGGATTGTTAAAAATTTCTTTTAATTTTCCATCTGAAATTTCATCTTGGCTAAGTTGTTCCTGAAAGCTCTTTTGTGAGAATAAAGGGGTTCGTACTATATACTCATTAAAAAAATGATAAGGGAAGCGTGACATCTACTTTTTTATTTGTTCTTTTGGTTGGTAGTCGGGATGGCCTAATTGCCAAAATGCAAAAGTAAATATATCATCAATATTAGTATATCTTTGATCTACTGCGACATTATTTCCATGACCTCCTTCAAAATCTATTTTTAATAACTGAGGATTGGAAGAAGTATCATTAAACATTAGTTTAGCAGCATATTTTACTGGCTCCCAGACTATAACCCGCTGATCATTTATTCCTCCGGTTATAAACGTAGCAGGATATTTTTCTCCTTTTTTAATATGCTGATAAGCATCCATTTCCAGCAAACTTTTGAATTCTTTTGGATCGTTAACTGTTCCGAATTCTTTGGGCTGCCCATTAGGGGTTATTTCATCTCTTAGCGGATTCATTACTCCTACTTCAGCAATAACTACTTTAAAGAGGTCAGGTCTCTCCGTCATGGCTCTTCCTACAGTGATTCCTCCGGCACTGGCGCCCCAAATCGCTACTTTTTCCGGGGAGGTGTATTTTTCTTTTATCAGATATTCTGTACAATCTATCAAATCCCTCCAGGTATTGGGTTTAGTTTCTTTATATCCTCCCAAACGCCATTCTTCTCCTTTTTCTCCTCCTCCTCTTACATGAGCTATTGCAACTACACCACCTTGTTGAACCCATAATAAATAAGTGGGTGAAAAATAGGGATTATTAGAAATGCCATAAGAACCATAGCTGTTAATAAGAGTCATATTCTTACCATCTTTTTTTATATTTTTATTATATAGTAAGGATACCGGGATTTCTTGTCCATCTCTTGATTTTACGATGATTTCATTAACAATAATATCCTGAAACTCGGGATATTTAGTAATAGGGGTAAGATTTTCTGGCTTGAAAGAATTGGTCTTTAGGTCATATTTAAATCTTTGCTCATCATTGGCCCAACCGGAGCAAGTTATCCATATATCGGAATGATTTTCTCCTTTGCCTCTTAAATTAATGTCTCCGGATGGATAGGGAAGATCAATAGAATGGTTTTGTCCGTTTTTATATAAGTACAGCTTAGCTTCTACTCCGTTTTTTGTAGTGGTATAATAAATACCATCTTTTGTAATTTTATAGCTTTTAATGATTTCGTCTTTTTTTTCAGGAATCAAAACTTCACCATTCTTAAAGTCAGGATTGAGAATGTTGGTTTTACAAAGCTTATTGAGAGAAGTATTGTAGCCTGATATAAAAAATATTTTATCTTTTTGAAAAGTTAAACTTTTAGCTTTATCGTCCGGATTGGAAAATAATTTCCAATTTTTTTTACCTGCTAATAAATCCTGCTTACGAATGATAAATGTTTTTCTATAAGACTGGAAATCAACCAACATACCAATATAGTATTGATCATCAGTACTAAAGTCTAAAATGATTGGAAATTGATCTTCGGTAATATGTAAATCAGGATTATTTTTAGCAGAAAAAACGTCTACCGATTTATTAGGATCAGTTCCAATTTTATAGAATACAGTTTTTGTATTTTTATAAAAGTTTTGAGATGTTGGGTCAGTTGTAGAAAACTCTACATAGATAAACCCTGTATTATCATCTGTCCATTTTATGCCATCGAAAGTAGCGGGTGCTGAGTTGGTAATAATCTCAGGATGTACATATTTCGTTTTTACATCCAGGATAATTATTTCTGATAATTCTTTTCCTTTTTCAGACATGGAAACAGCTATTTTACTTCCATCCGAACATGGGCTTATATAATTGATAACGAAAGAATGACTTCCGTTATTCTCTTTATACATAGCAGGATCATATAGCAATATTTCTTTGCCTAAAAACCCTTCCTTATAATATAATTTGGCAATCTTTTCATCGCCATTTTTCTTTAAATAAAAATATTTGTCATTATCGGTAATTTCAAAATCCGATATAGAGTACCCCTGCCTTCTGTCAAATTCCAACCTTTTTTCAATATAATAGTTTTTTTTGGGAATTTGATTTAATATAGAATTGGTATAATTGGTTTGAGACTGCATCCAATTTATAGTTCCAGCGTTTTGAAGATCCTCAAGGTTTCTATATTCATCTATTATTTTAGTTCCAAAATAATTTTCTGTAACAGGTTTTGAAGGTGCTAAATTGTTTTTTTGAGCCTTTACAGGAAGTACATATAAAATAGCAATAATGACAAATATTAAGTTTTTCATATTTATTTAAGGCTTGATTGTATGTTTAATGGGTGTGTTTGGATCAACTTCGCCATTTTCATCTAAAAATACCTGATTACCATTCCCTCCATATCCTCCATGGATTCTCTTTAAATCATTAATCTTCATAATCTGTACTTTTTTTAAAGACAATTTCTTTTGCGCGTTGTTTTCTTTTTTCATGATTGTTATTATTATGGTTTATAAAAATTAATTGTACAAAGAAAGCAATATTTCTTTGACCTACTGAAAATATATCTATAGATTTATAAATATATGTTTGTAAAATGTCAATAAAATAATAATGATCAATTAGTTAAAATCAAAATACAAATTATACATTTTCTTGAAAAAATGAATATTTTTGTACGGTATAGAAAAATTAATGAAAAAGATATTCCTGCTTTTATTTGCATTCTTTTGTAGTCTATTTTTTGCTCAAAACAAAATTGATAGTTTAAAATTATTGAATTATGAGGAGTTAAAAAATAAATTTAATGTTTATGATGAATCTAATAAAAAGTTAGAAGCAAAAGTTATTTCTCAATATTACTTAGCAAAAGCAAAAAAAGAAAAAAATATCCTTGAAATTGCAGAAGGGTATAATCTTATGCATTCAACTGAGGACTTCCAGGGGGCTTTAAAGTATATTGATAGTCTGGCTATAATTACAAAAAATGTGAAAGGAGATGTATATCCAGCCAGAACATTTATTATAAAAGGAAATTTATATTATAAATATGACAATTTAAAAGCTGCCCTTGATAACTATATTTTAGGTTTAGAATATTCTAAAAAGCAAAAGAATTTGAAGCAAATAGCTTATGCCAATATGAATATTGCTTATTTAAATAGTTATATGGGGAAAAATAAAGAAGCAGCAAAAACATTTAGATATTATTTATTGAATTCCGACGATATAACAGATGAATATCAGCATGATCAGATGCGGGTAAGTCTTGCATACTGCTATATTAAAATAAATAAAATTGATTCTGCCAGTTTTTTCATTAAGGAAGGATTGAATTCTCCCTTTGTACAAAAGAATATATATAATAGGAATCAGTATTTATATTTATCTGGACAGCTGCATCTTAAAACCAAAAATTATCAAGCTGCTATTGCTGAGTTAACAAAGGCGTATACTTATTTTTCAAGTATTAATGATAACAATCAAAATTTTGTATTATATAGTCTGGGAAAATGTTATGAAGAATTAAATAACAAACAAGAGACGATAAAATATTTTACTCAGATAGATTCCAATGTAAAAAAAACGGAGATTACTTTTCCAGAGCTAGGAGATGTATATACTTTTCTAATAGATTATTATAGGGAAAGCGGTGATAAAGAAAAACAACTCTATTATATTGACCGTTTTCTAAAAGTTGATAAAAAGCTTGATGAACAATTTCGATACTTATCAACGGAGTTGCACCAGAAATATGATACACCCAATCTTTTACAAGAAAAAGAAGTTATAATAAATGAATTAAAAAATAAAAAAACATTTTTGTATGCTTCTGTTAGTATTTTAGTATTAATATTAATCTTGCTTACCTATTTTTATTACAAAACTAAGAAAGCTGAGAAAGAACATCGAAAAATTGCTCAGGACTTAATTCATTTGATTGAAAAAAGAAATCTTGAAGCAGCTCAAAATAAAAATGATAAACCAGTAGAAATATACGAACCGGTAAAAGTAGAAAGTGAGACCAAAACAATTAAAACGGTTCCCGAAGATGTTGCTCAATCTATTTTAAAGGATCTGGACAATTTCGAAAACAAACTTCTTTTTTTGAAAAACGGGATTACATTAACAAGTCTTGCGAAAAATATAAAAACCAATACTGCTTATTTGTCGGAAATCATTAATAACCATAAAGATAAAAATTTCACTACTTATCTTAATGATTTGCGTATTGATTATGCTTTAGATCAGCTTGTAAAAGATAAAAAATTTCGTTCTTATAAGTTACCTGCTATTGCTGAAGAAATAGGTTATAATAATGTTCAGGCATTTTCGATTGCTTTTAAGAAAAAGACAGGAACTACTCCGTCTATTTATATTAAAGAGATTGAAAAATCAATTTTGAATTAAACCAAAACAAATAGTGTTTTAGTATAGAATATATTTTCTGTGTAATTCGAATAATTTCATATTTATCAAATACTTACTTAAGAATTAAAACCGGTAATCTATACCTGTCAAACTGACTTATAATAGTAAGCAAGCGATTATTATCCACTGGAGTTGCCCAGCCGGTTAATCTATTTTGAAGTCCCAGATCATTTTGATCTAATGAAATTTCGCTTTCAAAGACTAATGTATTATTTGAATAGATAAATATTTTACTTGGTATTGTTGAAACATCTGCATTATTATAGTTGAAATCACAGTTAAGCAGACTATGTATCAAAGCTGTATTGTCAGACTTTAGAACTTTCCATTTCGGGATTGATGAGTTTAAATTTTTTCGGTCTTCCGGAGTTAATATTATATATACAACCATATTTTGAGAGCTTTTCAGTTCCGGAATATCTTTTAATTTAAATATTTGGCCGGGTTTAAAGTTAATGGGTTCAGGATCTTTTATATCAGTCGATGAAATGATCAGCGGATTATAGAAAAAATATCCTGCCATTAAGAGGAGCATCGAAAAAATAACTTTTTTAGTCATGTAGTTTAATCATCATTATTAGTATTGTGAATGTAATAAAAAGCCGCACAACTTTTTAAAAATATTTATACAATTTTCATTTTTATTTTCTTAAAAAGAGACATTTTGCAAAAGCTGAATTTCCTATGTATAACATTAAACATTTGTTTAAAAAATCATAAAATACATTTAAAATTCAGTTAACAACCTTTTTCCCCAGATACTGTTGCTTTGCAAAAAAAGTAATGATGGAAAACAACCCCCAATTCAACAGAAGAAGGTTTCTTAAAAATTCACTATTGGCAGCCGGAGGAATTTTTCTTGCTCCTCTTATTGAAAGCTGCAGTGATGATTTTACTGAAAATGGAAATGCTCCCGATAATCTCCAAAACGGAGGTTTCGAATCCGGGGTAGCGAGTTTTGATCCCAGCGCAACAGGAATTATTATCTGGACCCGATATTCAAAAGGAACGGATGCCGAGATTACATGGGAAATCAGTAAAAACAGTAACTTTTCAGAAGTGGTAAGAAGAGGACAGGCGAATGCCACCGTTGTGAATGATTTTACTATAGCGGTAGATGTTCAGAATATCTCTTCCAACACAAAATATTACTATAGATTCTATAATGGTAAAACTAAAGAAGTCAGTGTAACAGGAGAGACTCTTACTTTACCTTCAAAGTCAGATGCTGTAGGTGAAGTAAAAATGGCAGTGGTGTCTTGTTCCAACTTTCCTGCCGGACTTTTTAATGTATACGGTGCAATTGCAAAATCTGAAGCTGATGTTGTCGTACACCTTGGAGACTATATTTATGAATATGCTCCGGGAGAATATGGAACAAATCCTTACACCAACCAGTTGGGAAGAGCCCATCAGCCGGCGAAGGAAATTCTTAACCTCAGCGATTACAGAGAAAGATACAAGCAGTACAGAGGAGATAAGAATCTTCAGCTTCTTCATCAGAAAAAACCGTTCATCTGTGTTTGGGATGACCATGAATTTGCCAATGATACCTATAAATCCGGGGCAGAAAATCATCAGCCTAACGAAGGAGATTTTCAGGCAAGAAAAATGGCGGCTTTCCAGGCATATAGCGAATATATCCCTCTTAAAACGGGGAAAGATATGAGAATTTACAGAAGTTTCAACTTCGGGAATATCGTTTCACTTTATATGATGGATACAAGGGTGATTGCAAGAGATAAGCAAATGGAATATTCCGATTATCTTGATAACACTGGGAATTTTAATCAAATACAGTTTAAAAAAGATTTTTTAAGTACGAACAGAAAACTGATCGGTAATGAGCAAATGGCATGGCTGGGCTCTCAGATCAATAGCGATACAGCAAAATGGAAAGTGCTTGGACAGCAGATTTTAATGACTAAAATGATGGTTCCTGCAGAACTTCTGATGCTGTTGAATCAAATTCTGGCAGAAATTAAACAACATGGAAGCGCACAGCCGGCAACCATGCAGGCACTTCAAAATACGATCACACAACTGATTATTCTTAAAACAAGACACCAGCAGCAGGATCCAACGCTGACTCCGCAGGAAATTGCAAGAATCACAACTACTTTACCATACAATCTGGACGCATGGGATGGATATTTCATGGAAAGAGAACAGCTTTATTCCCTTCTTGCAGGAAAAAATGTAGTGGTATTAGCAGGAGATACTCACAATGCTTGGTTAGGAAAACTGAACGATGCACAGGGTAAATTCATAGGAACAGAGCTTGCTTGCAGTTCCATTTCTTCTCCTGGTCTTGAAGGATATCTGGGGATCACTTCAGATCCTGCAAAAGCGATAGAACTGGCACAGGCATTTTCATTACTGATTGATGATCTGGATTATGCCAATCTTTATAAAAGAGGATATCTGCATGTGAAATTTACCACTGGAAGTTCAGTTGCAGAATGGAGATTTGTAGATAACGTTATCTCTGACACTTATAATGTAAGCACAGAAAAAACCTATACCATTTCATAGTTTCAATAATCATATCTTATTTTCAATTAAGTAAAAAGAGTCACGGTGTACTACGGTGGCTCTTTGTATTATCTAATCTGATTAAGTAGTTTGGAAGCTGGAAGCAGGAGGAGGAAAGTTATTGAGATCATAACAAAAGCTACTCTTCACAACTTTATCATTTTTTTATGGAAAAATTTATGGATTTTACGATAACTGCCAGAAATTATCAGACTAACAGTTGCCCCCAGCCTCCCTCTTCCAGTTTCCATCTATACCAGAGTTTACTTAATTTTTTTGTATCTTGAACAGATGCAAGAGGAAGTAAGAAAAGATTTTTTGCCATTAGTTTCTACAACATGGTGGTTCATGACCTTGTTGACCAGGACTTTTGGGATACTTTTATTGTTGGTAGCGTTTCTGATCATATTAGGATTACCTGTTGTGATGAGTGATAAACTGGTCATATTGGTTATTGTAGCCATACTATACTATCCGGCAGTTGCTTTCGGTTTATATCGTTTTTTTCTTTACCAACGGAGAATCAGAAAAAGAATAGTCAGAAAAATAGAGGTTGATGATAAAGGAGTTCACTATGAGAGAGCCGATGGAACGATAGATAAAATTTTGTACAATAACCTGAAAAAATATTCCTTTTCTGATGAATATGATGTGAGTATCAGTCCAAGGCACAAAACTTATATATTGAAAGTAAATGACAATGGCTCGGTAGCAGAAGTTGACTTTAATGGAATGGATGCAGGCTACACTACTTATATTGGAAATTTGAGAGCTTTACGAAGAAGATACATCCAGGGAATTGTGTATTTTCGACCAGATTTGCGTATAAATCCTTTGGTGTATGATGTCTATTATATTAACCCTGTTAATTTTACTTTCGATCATAAAAAGTTTTGGGCAGAATTTGGGAAGATTTTTGCGGTAATGATCCTATTCTGTTTAGTATTAGGAACAATCATGCTCGGATTAGTTAAATGGCTTTTTTAAGAATTTCTCATTGATTAATGAAGAATTTAAATTTCATATCCTTTTCAATTTATTTTTACATCTCAAAATCTTATGCTTATATTTATTTTATATTAAGGTTTGCCGGTCAATAAAATAGAGTGTATTTCTCTAGAAACTATGGCTGGATTTAAAATTAAATGAATGAAAAGTTTAAAAAAACAGCTCGGACAGTTTCCCGATGAAAAAAGAAAAGAATATTTCAGTACATTGCCCAATTATCTCAACGGACGATTTCAGAATATATTAACAACTCCGGCACTGTTAGAAGGAGAAAGCATGACTAAATTGCTCCTTCAAAGCTTGTGCAAAGTAGACAATGCATCACCAAAAACCGCTCTCCCTTTTGTCGTGACTGACCTTAAGAATCTTCGGCCGGATGAAAATGTGTTGGTATGGTTTGGGCACAGTTCCTATTTCATACAGGTTGATGGAAAGAAATTCCTGATAGACCCTGTTTTCAGTGGCAATGCATCCCCAATGCCCGGTTCTATAAAAGCTTTTCAGGGAGCAGATTATTACAAACCGGAACATATGCCGGATATAGATTTTCTGCTTATTTCCCATGACCATTGGGATCATCTTGATTATAAAACTGTTCAGGAATTAAAAGATAAGGTCGGTAAAGTTATTTGTGGTCTGGGAACTGGACAACATTTCGAATACTGGGGATGGAACTTTGATACCATTATTGAAAAAAACTGGTGGGAAAGTATAGATATTGCAGAAGGCTTCAGAGTTACACTCACTCCGGCAAGACATTTTTCCGGAAGATTACTGAACCGTAATATATCACTCTGGGCTTCTTTTGTTTTAAAAACTCCAACTAAAAATCTGTTTTTGGGTGGTGACAGCGGCTATGGAAGTCATTTTACAGAAATTGGAGAAAAATATGGACCATTTGATTTAGCCGTAATGGAAAATGGACAGTATAATGAAAAGTGGCCTTATATTCATACATTGCCAGATCAGTTGATGACAGAAATAAAAGAACTGAAGGCCAAAAACTTTATCCCGGTACACAATTCTAAATTTAAACTGGCACAGCATACCTGGTATGAGCCTTTAGAATTGGCTTCAAAACATGCAGAAGAAAATAATATTCCGATAACCCTTCCGATGATGGGAGAAAAAGTAGATCTGAATCAGTTGGGAACTGCAGTATGGAAAAAATGGTGGGAAAACTATATATAATTAAAACCCTTGATGTACTACTATAAAAAACTAATAACATTATTAATTCTGTTTTACAGTATTTTGTCATACGCTCAATCCTATGAAAAAGATACTTTGCATGGAGATTTTACATATCGCTTAAAAGCCAGGTTAAATATACAAACAGATTACATTCACGAGGAGCTCTTCTCATTACAGGTAAGTAAGAACCGGGCATTTTTTACGAGTGTTCAATCCCTTAAAAGAGATTCGGTGATAGAAAATTCTTTGCAGACAACAAAGAATCCGGATGGAAGCATTAGTCTTAGCCTTGCAGGGGTATCGGTACCTAAAACAAGATTTCTCTCTACTATATTACAGACCAATGAAAATGTACAATATTTCCAGTTAGCCGGAATGTCTTTGCTTACTTATAAGCAACCCGTTATGAACGGCTGGAAACTTATTAATGAATCAAAAATAATTAATACACTACAGTGCAAAAAAGCGGAACTCAGCTATAGAGGAAGAATCTGGATAGCATGGTATTCCACTGAAATTCCGTTTCCTTATGGTCCCTATAAATTTGGTGGATTGCCAGGACTGATCATAAAAATAGCTGATGAAACAGGAGATTTTGATTTTGAACTTGTAAAATCTGTACCCACTGCTGAACTAAAGGGTAAACCTATTAAGATCAATAAAAGAAGATATACTGAAGCTATAGAAACTACACAGCCAAAACTGGAACAGGCATTAAAGACTGCCAGAGAAAATACTGCTGCTGTGCTGGCAAGCTATGGTACGACAATTTTAAAAGGGCAGGAAATTGTACGGCAAAGGGAAAGAGAGCAAAAACAGAACCTTACATATGATAATCCGATAGAACTGGAAAAATAAAATCCGGCCCATTATTGGGCCGGTTCATCATTTTTATCAAAAAATAATCACTACAAAGGCTCTTTATGGTTGACCTTAGTATGAATGATATCGTAAAATACAGAGGAATTTGCAGCGTCAGGTGTAATTCTGTAAGTAAATGTTGTTTCATTCAGCACCAAAATATCTACAACACGGGTAAAATTAGGAGTAGTAAGCGTTCTCTTTTTCCCATCCGGAGAAATAGACCATGTCCCTTCAGATCTCAAGACATCATTTAAACCGAAAATTTTAAAAGTTCCGTTGGCCTTAAAGTAAGAATATCCTACAAATCCGGCTACACTGGCATCATTTAATGCAACATTATTTCCATTTTTATCCTTAGCTCCGGTAGTTTCCCATGGTGTAGAAGCCAGAGTAAGCTGTCCATTGGTTAGCTCAGCATGAGAGGTTTTTGTATGGATGATATCATAATAAACAGAAAGATCATTGGAGTTAGGACGAATTCTGTAGGTGAACTCATTTTTGTTCAAAACAAGAATTTCAACATCACGTGTGAAAATAGTGGTCCCATCCGGGTTGAGTGCGGCAATAGTTCTTGTTTTTCCCTGTGCATCTACAGACCATGTTCCCATAGATCTTAATACGTCAGTAAGATTATAAATCGCAAACTTTCCATCTGCTTTGAAATAAGCAAAACCCACATATCCGGCTACGCTGGCATCGGTAAGGGCTACGTTATTTCCATTTTTATCTTTGGCTCCTGTAGTTTCCCATGGAGTAGAAGACAATACCTGTGAGGGAGTCTGTTGTTCAATGCTTATTTCATTGTCATCACTTGAGCATGAAACAAAAGATGCTGACAACAATATAGCAGCAGACAGATAACATAATTTTTTCAGTGTATTCATAAGGGTATTTTTTAAGTCTTTGCAAACTTATTTCTAATAAATATCAATGTGTTGTACGAAATATCTCTTTTGTTGTAGAAAACATAACAGATCCCAGATTAGAATGAGAAGAATAATATCATTGACAAATTTAACAATCAAAGGTGTGAAATTCCCCTCCCTTGGAGGGGTGTCAAAAATTCAAAGAATTTTTGATGGGGTGGTTTCTAACATCCATCAAAAATTCTATTTTTGAGTATGAATAACAGAAACCGTGGAAAAAATACAGGTGATGATACCTTATTTGGCTCAGAAAAACAGATCTCTAAACTGAGACTAGCTGTTGAAGACATGCAGTATCTGTTAAGCAGAGAGTATCCGGAAAAAGCAGCTTCTGATCTTGTAGGCAACAGATATAGGCTCAAAACCCGTCAGATACAAGCTCTTCGGGGAGCATCAGCATCCTTTCAACAGCTTCATAACAGACAATTAAAGCATGTTGGTACTTTAGATTTAAAAGATAAAACGGTATATCTTGATGGATTTAATGTTCTTATCTTACTGGAAAGTCTGCTTTCCGAAGCTTATATTTTTGAAGGATTGGATGGCTGCATCCGTGACCTTTCAGGAGTTCATGGAACTTATAAAAGAGTGAATCAAACCTTAAGAGCAGTAGAATTAGTGGCTTCTTTTTACCGGAAAAATCAGATTCATCAATTGGTATGGATCTTTGATAAGCCGGTTTCCAACAGTGGAAGAATCAAACAGATTATTCTGGAATTTGCCGAAGAACATTATCTCAATTGGGAGGCAGATCTGCAATACAATCCCGATAAATTCCTGGCAGAAAGTTCAGCAATTGTTATTTCCTCCGATGCCTGGATTCTGGATCACTGTAAAGAATGGTTTAACATGATCGGATATTTGATTACAGAAGAAAGTCTTCCTGTTAATCTGATTAAAATGAAGTAAAATATGAATCTGTTCGAACCCTATATTGGCCTGTTTTCCGAAACATGGAAAGACCAATACAAAGCTCTTTTAGCAAAAGAACATCTGGAAGATCTGGAAAAAAATATTCAAAGATTTAAGAAAGGAACCTTAGATTGGGATTTTCCCTATTTTAATGAAGAAATAAAGATCAACAGAGAAGAAAGCTTTGAAAAGTTGATGAAAATTCTTGATAATAATGATTCAGATGAGGTAAAAGCCAAACTTATGGAAACTATTTCAATTGAGGATTGGCTCAGCATTTTAGGACAAAGATTGACTTCAGCAAGCATTCGTGATAAAAATGCCATTCCCCCATTGAAAACAATGTTGATCAATGCCTGCAAAGACCCATTCAACAATGAAATTACGATTGCACAAAGAGCCTGGGAAAAGCATATTGGAAGAATGGATGATGATTTCTGGGGAGAAATAAAAGGAAACAATCAACAGAAACAGGAAAAAGTAATGGCAAAAATCAATGACATCCTTGATAATAAGACCTGGTGGAATGTTTTTTTCCATTACAAACATGAGCTGGTTTTTGAAGTTCGGGAAAAAGAAGGCCATGGAATCCGCTGGAGCCATGGAGGAACAAAGCTGATCGGTTTTCTCGAAAAATTTATCAACGAATAAGTTATCCACAAACATCTGCGCCATCTGTGAAATCCGTGGGAAATAAAAACTCCCGCCGATTATGTTGTTTTTACTCTTAAAACTATTTCACCTTTTCGTTTTTTTTAACTTCTTTTTTACTGCGTAAAAACATTGCGTACCATGCTTCTAGTTTTGCAGCCAAAAAACAGAAGCTATGAATCAGTCAGAACAAAAGTTTTCAAACAGAATTCTGCGAGTTTCCATTTTATATTTAGAAATTAACATTTAATAAAGATTAAAAAACAAATGAATACTTATATTGATATTGGCATTAATCTGACCAATAAACAGTTCCATAATGAACACGAAGAAATTATCAACCGCGCATTAGATCATGGTGTTGAACATATGATTCTCACAGGAACCAGCGTACGTGGAAGCAAAGAATCTGCAGAAATTGCAGAAGAATATCCTGAAATCTTGTTTTCAACAGCAGGAATTCACCCTCACGATGCCAAATCTTTTAATGGACAAAGCATCACCGAACTGAGGAATTTATTAAAAAAGGATCATGTGATTTCAGTAGGTGAGTGCGGACTGGATTTTGACCGGGATTTTTCTCCCAGACCTGTTCAGGAAAAATGCTATAAAGCACAACTGGAACTCGCCATAGAAATGAATAAACCCCTTTTTCTTCATGAAAGATCCGCATTTAAAAGATTTAATGAGCTCACAGATGATTACCTCTTACAGTTACCTGAAGCCGTTGTACATTGTTTCACAGGAACATTGGATGAAGCGAAGATCTATCTGGATAAAGGATTTTATTTAGGATTTACAGGAGCTATCAGTGATGGAAAAAGATTTAAACATCTTGAAGACGTTATAAAATATACACCTCTTGACAGGATGATGATTGAAACGGATGCGCCATTTATGCTTCCGAAGAATATGCCCAGAATACAGAACAGGCGAAATGAACCTTCTTTCTTGCCTTATGTAGCACAAACGATTGCCCATCTGAAGAAGATCAGCATTTCTGAAGTAGCAGAAGAGACTACAGAAACAGCCAGAAATTTTTTCAGACTATAAAAAAGAGCTCTACTGAATAAAGTAAAACTCTTTTTTATAATTAATTTATTTCTTACAAACTCTTTATTGCCGATTCCAAAGCCAGTTCCATCATCGGATTCAACGCTTTTTCTCTTTCGTCAGCAGAGATTTTTTCATGGGTAGGGATAATATCCGTTACCGTAAGAATAGTTGCTGCATTTTTTCCTAAATGCTGGGCATTGGCGAATAAGCCGAAAGCTTCCATTTCTACTGCAGGACAATTATATTTTGTAGCAATTTCCGGAGTGTTAGGATCTTTTCTGTAGAAAATATCACTACTGTGGATATTAATGGCTTTAGCATTTAAAGATAAATCTTTAGCCGTTTCATTGATGGTATTAAAGATATTCCCCTGGTGAGAAAGGATTTCGTCTTCAATTCCCCATGCATATTTGGCATAAGTGCTTTCGCTGGCTGCTTTGTCAATATTTAAAATATCAAAAAGTTTAAGATCTGTATTGTAAGCACCACAAGTTCCGATTCTGATGATCGTATCTACTTCATATTCTGTAAACAGCTCAAAAGAATAAATTCCGATACTCGGGAATCCCATTCCACTTGCTCCTACAGTAATTTCTTTACCCTTATAAAGTCCTGTATAATAAAAAATACCTCTGGTTTTGCTTACCAGTTTAGCATTTTCTAAATAATTTTCAGCAATATACTGTGCACGAAGCGGATCCCCCGGCTGCAATACTACTTTAGCAATTTCTCCTTTTTTTGCACTGATGTGAATACTCATAATATTTTTTTGAATGCGACAAAGATAGCAAATATGTAAATAGTGAACAGACCATCCGGTAGGTTATCATTTTTTATCTATTGCATTCCGGATGCACTGGAGTGTTCTGCATTCTTCCTGAACTGTGTGGGAGGAACGTTTTTAATTTTCTTAAAAACCCGGTTGTAGTAAGGAATATCACTAAACCCTGAAGCAATACAGATTTCAGCGACTGACAGTTTTGTCTTCAATAACATTTGACACGAAGATTCTATTTTAAATTCTGTCAGATAAGTGAAAAAAGATTTTCCTGTCATTTTTTTGAAAAAAACACAGAAGGATGATTTTTGCATTCCTACAGACCTTGAAATTTCTTCCAGGGTAATGTTCCGCTGAAAATTATTTAAGATAAAAAGATATATTTCCTGCAGCTTTTTTTCCTTTTTGTTTTCAGAAACAGGTCTTCCGACAACCTGCATTTTTTTACAGTAAGAAATTAATTCCAATAATTGTATAAAAGAAGAAAGTCTTTCAATACTATTCTGATCGATCATGGAAGTCATTAAAGTCTGGAGCCTTTCTAACAACTCATTTTGAAAAGAAACTGCATTTTCATTACTTTGAATTTCGGAAATACTATTCAACAGTTCAGGGAAACTATTTTTACAGCTTTCTAAAAAATCGTTTTCAAAAACAATCGTGATATTTTCAATGTTACCTTCACTGTCATGCACAGATTCATCAAAAGACCAGCAATGTGGAATGTTGGGAGGAATAAGAATGATTTCACCCTTTGAAAAATTTTCCACAATATCACCAATAATTCTTACACCGCTTCCGGTAATAATATAAGACAATTCCCAGGTTTCCTGCTGATGTAACGGAACCTGCTGATTCCATTTGATATGAACATGATCAAAATGAAACGTATGGGTTCTGGCTTTTGGATAATATTTTAAATTTTGCTTCATTTAAAGAATAAAAATCATAATAATGTAAATATAAGACAATGATTGGAAAATATAGAACAAACTTTTTGATGACAGACCCTCTATTTTTGCATCAAATCTTATTTAAAATATGAATCAGACCTTATCTGTTTCTCAATCGAAACCCCATTATGAAATTCTTGACGGCTTTCGTGGAGTAGCTGCTATCATGGTTGTATTTTTCCATGTTTTTGAAACTTTTTCCAATGGAGATCATACAAAGCAGATTATTAATCATGGCTATCTGGCAGTAGATTTTTTCTTTATGCTTTCCGGATATGTGATCAGTTACGCATATGATAACCGATGGAACAACATGACACTGAAAGATTTTTTTATCCGTCGTCTTGTGAGATTACAGCCGATGATCATCATAGGCTCTTTGGCAGGAGCTGTTTTATTCTATTTTCAACATTCGGAAGGATTAGGGTGGGGCGGAATTTCCACGACTCCGGTTTGGAAAGTAGTATTGGTTATGTTGGTAGGGATGACGGTTATTCCGGTGGGTAAAAGTCTTGATATCAGAGGCTGGAATGAGATGCATCCTTTGAACGGGCCATCATGGTCGCTGTTTTTTGAATATATTGCCAATATTGTGTATGCTTTGGTTTTAAGAAAAGTTTCCAAAATCGTATTGGGAATTCTGGTATTAATTTCTGCTGGGTTTACCATTCATTATGCATTTACCAATCCAAATGGTGATATCATCGGAGGTTGGTCTATAGACGATGCAATACAATTGAAAATAGGCTTTACAAGGCTGGCTTTCCCTTTTTTGATGGGAATATTTTTAGCGAGAGCTGTATCATTAAAATTTACAAAAAATGCCTTTTTTTCAACAAGTATTTTACTGGTCATTTTATTTGCATTTCCACGTCTGGGAGGAACTTCTGCACATTGGCAAAATGCGTTCTATGAATGTTTCGTTTTGATGATCATGTTTCCGGTTGTTATTCTGCTGGGAGCTGGAGGAAAAGTGACGAATGCAGAAGCGAGCCGTTTCTGCAAGTTTTTAGGAGATATTTCATATCCGATATACATCACCCATTTTCCATTGGTGTATGTTTATATGGCCTGGATTGTAAATGGAAAACATACATTGGAAGAACCTTTGTCCTGGATTTTAGGATTGATAACCGTATTGGCTTCGGTAATTTTAGCATACTGTTCTATGAAATTCTACGATATTCCTGTAAGAAAATGGTTGAACAAAAAATTAATTTCAAAAAAATAAAAAGAAATGAAAATAGAGCATATCGCGATTTGGGTGAAAGATCTTGAAAAATCCAGAGCATTTTATCAGAAATATTTCGGAGCCGTTTCCAATGAAAAATACCATAATCCTGTTAAAAACTTTCAATCCTATTTTTTAAGTTTTGAAAATGGCTGCCGTCTTGAAATCATGACCAGACCGGATATCAAAGAAAGCGAAAACTCTTATGAATCTCAGCAATATGGAATGATTCATCTTGCATTTTCTGTAGACAATAAACAAAAAGTAGATGAACTTACAGAAATACTGAGAAAAGATGGATATAAAGTGGTCGGCGAACCTCGTACCACAGGAGACGGATATTATGAAAGTGTAATCCTTGATCCTGAAAATAATATCATTGAAATCGTAGCTTAACCTGTCATTGCGAGGAGCTTTAGCGACGAAGTAATTTTTAGTATAGTAATGAATACGTAATTTCAAACCTTGTAGGTTTTAAAAATCTATAAGGTTTAGATTGTAAGATTTATTTTGCTGAAAATCTTTGATTTTCTTGTGCCTTAAAAACAACATAATGCTATAACCTTTGCGCCTTTGCGTTTTCCAACCATATAATTCCCCCAAAGAATCCATATTTAACACGAATCTTCTTCGCAAAAATTTTATTCTCAACGAAATAATTTTATTTTTGTTAGATCATGGAAACCAAGTCACCGTTTTTAGACACGATCTTTTTGCTTCGTAAAGAAGAATGTATTACTCTTTTTTCAAACTTACAGCAAATTTCCCCTCAGGAAGAGGCGGAAGCAGGAGATTATTTTGAAACTGAATTCGAAAAAGAAAGACTTGAATTTTTGTCAGATCAATTAATCTGCAGCAAAGAAACATCTGTTTGGGCTGCCAAAGTGCTCTACCATAGTGTACAGCTTTATCTCATTAGAGAAAATACAGAAAAAAATATTGACAATCTTATTCCCCGATTCAATGGAATACGGGACATTCCTTCTATCTTATCTGCAGATTTATCCCTGAGATTTTTGCCACAGGTAATAGTTGCTTTAAATACTGTTGATCCTGAAGATCCAATAATAACCATGCTGGAAAATATTCTGACACGGTTTCACTATTCCGGAATAGGGTATGATCTTGATCTGAAGAACGTGAACTGGAAAGAAGAACTGAAAGACAATACATACAGAAAACTCTATCTGGAAAGAATTGTTGAAAAAAGAGATTATAAACTGGCGGAAATTCCGTTTATTAATAAATTACTAATAGCCGAATTCGGAATGCACAAAGATACATTCTGGCGAGAACTAAAAACTATAACCGAAGACCACAATGAAAACGTATGAGAAAGTATTTGAATTTTTAACTGACCCTACAAAAGAAACATTCCTGAAATGCCGTGAACTGGTGATCAATAATCCTGAATATGATCCCTATTCCGAAGACATTGAAAACATGCAGGATTTACTGAATGAAAGTAAATTTGAAGAGGTTATACAATATGTCAACGTCAATATTTTGTTGAGTCCCAGAGCACATATCTGTAAATATTTTGCTTACAAAGAGCTGGGTGATGAAAAAGGAAGGAATATTGAAATGACCATAGCACAGCTTATTTTTGAATGCCTTGAAAAAACAGGAGACGGAACCAAAGATTCTCCTTATATGATCACAAGAATTTCTGACGAAAGAGATCTGATCAGACATCACCTCAATAAACAGGATGTTTCACAAAGTCTGGTTAAGGATGGAGATAAAATCATGGATGCCCTTACACTGGATGACGGAACACAGCTGTATTTCGATATCAAAGTGCCTTATCAGAGACTGGCTTTTTCATTCAGTAAAAGAAATGAACAGGCAGAAAATAAAGAAGAAGAGAAAAACCCGAAGAAAAAGTGGTGGAAATTTTAATTTTTAAAATCAATGAACCAAAATATAAATCAGCTTAATACCGTCCTTAACTACGTAAAAGATACTTTTGTAGGTAAAAATGATGTCGTAGACCTATTGGGAATATGCCTTTTGGCCAGAGAAAATGCCTTTTTGTACGGACCTCCGGGTACTGCAAAATCAGCTATTGTCAGAACATTGGCAAAAACAGTAAAAGACGGAAAAAACTTTGAATATCTGTTAACCCGTTTTACAGAACCGAACGAAATTTTCGGACCTTTTGATATCAGAAAACTGAAAGAAGGGGAGCTTTTGACCAATACAGAAGGAATGATGCCCGAAGCCTCAATGGTTTTTCTTGATGAGATCTTCAATGCGAACTCGGCAATTTTGAATTCCCTTCTGACGGCACTCAATGAAAAAATATTTAAAAGAGGAAAAGAAACCAAACACCTTCCTGCACTGATGTTTGTAGGAGCAAGTAATGTTCTTCCGGAAGATGAAGCACTGAATGCATTATTTGACCGTTTTCTGATAAGAATTAACGTAGACTATGTCAATCCTGAACTTTTACAACAGGTACTTTTGGCAGGAAGAAAACTGGAAAACGAAGAAGAAACGGAAATTCCGGAAATCCATGCCGATGAAATCAGGCAGCTCCAGAGCCTATGCCGGACAATAGACCTTAAACCCATTTATGAAGTATATCTGAACACAATCATGAGCCTCAGAAATACAGGGATTACCATTTCTGACCGTAGAGCTGTAAAACTTCAGAACCTGATTGCTGCAAGTGCTCTGATCTGTGGAAGAAAAGAAGCCGTACTTTCTGATTTGTGGGTGTTGAAGCATATCTGGGATACCGAAGAACAGATTGAAATTCTGGAAGGAATTATCAACAGAACAATTGAGAAAGATGACCATCCGGATTCCCATCCACAGGCCATGCAAAACAAAACTCCCAATCCTGAAGAAGTCATGAAAGACGTAAAAATTCTTGTGGAAAAATGGAATGGAGGAACATTGAGTTTTGAAGAACAGAATGTAATAAAAGATAAACTGAGATATCTGCAGACCCGTTGCGACTGGATCAGAAATCCGGAACAGAAGCAGTATATCCAGCAAGAAATTGAAAGCTTATGGCAGAAGATTCTTCAAAGCGTTTAAAAGAATTCTGGGCGGAAATTCCCCGGGCAGATGAAGACTTTCTGGGCTCAATCCGAGACTGGAAGAATATTCAGATTGCTGTAGAGGATGAAACGATCTGGCTGAAAGGTTTTACCGAAGAACAAGCAACAGCCTCAGAAATACAACAATTGCCCGATTTTATTTTATATGAACTTCGTGATGGCCTTTTATTCAGAAAAGAGGCTTTGGTTCCCAGTAAAAAAATGAGAACAGCATTGCTCTGGATTCCTATAGACAAAGCATTACAACTTAGTCTTCCCCCTTCAAACCAAAACTATTTTGGGATTCACAAGCAGATTCAGATACAACTAAAAGAAAGTAATGAAGAACAGCCGGCCATCGCTTTACTCTGTAATATTGCTGATATTAAAGACCGTATTGTAGCATTGCCCAAATTTAAACTTGAAAAAATACAATGGACTTTACTGGGAGATCAAGCACTGTTTG
Organism: Chryseobacterium metallicongregator; assembly: GCF_031324065.1. NCBI lineage: Bacteria > Pseudomonadati > Bacteroidota > Flavobacteriia > Flavobacteriales > Weeksellaceae > Chryseobacterium > Chryseobacterium metallicongregator. The sequence continues at coordinate 125,097 of NZ_JAVIXS010000004.1, read as the reverse complement.
TAGGAGTTCCTTTACTCAGCTTTCCCGGAAAAACCTATTGGACTAAAGACAGACATTTACTGCCTGCCGGTCTGGATTTTGAATTTAAAAATGTAAGCCCACTGTTGCAGCAGAAATATAATAAAGAGCCGGAAGGATGGCTGTTATGGGATGAAAATGGGAACTGTATTTTAATGAAAGATACCGATTTTCGTTCGTTGTCCGTAAGCTCATTCCGTCTTACCGAAAAATCAAGAGAATGGAATTAAAGACTTATTTCCAGTCCTACGAAAATTACTTTTGGGAATGGAAAACAGATGAAGATGTTCCCGGAGATTCCGGTTATCATGAAAATAATCTCCTCTCCATCCCTGGAGTGGGAGCAATTGCTTACAGGCCTTATGTAATGGAGATTCTGAAAGAGCTTCAACCGCAGGGATGGCCTCCGTTCGGGGCATTGCTTATGGTTTTATATGCGATGCAGGATGGCTATACAGATTTTACCAGTCCATTAAGACGTACAGCAGAGTTTTATAGCGGAGAGGATTTTGAATTCAGTGTAGAAAAACAAATTGAATTTCTTGAAAAAATAAAATCACTTCCTAAAGCCTATAAACAAAGACAGAACAGAATTGTACTGCTGCAGACTCTTTTTGAAAACGGACACAACAGATTGTCTCCAAGCCTTTCCGATGGTTTCCTAAGATTCTATTATAAAAGACCACAGGAACTTGCTTCCAGTGCAGAAAAACATGACGAAGGTTCATCTGCTTTAAACAAAGATTTAAGTGCTCTGAACCTGAACGAAAAGTTTCCTACCATGCAATCCATCATCGATGCCATGAAAGGATTGATACATGAGCCAGAGCTGGATGATGAGGTGATAGAAGAAGAAACAACTGCAGATACCGATAAAGATTTTATCAGAGAATTAATTGAAGAACCTAAGACATTTCAGGTGGGAAGCCTCATTAAAAGAATATGGAGCGGGCTGAAAATTCCGATGCGTCATCTCTCTCCCGGTGAACAACCTATCGGAGGAATTTCTGATATGACCAACAAAGGTGATTTTCACAGGATGCTTCTTTCCGAATTTGCCAATGAAGATGATGTCTTTATGAATCGTGTTGCCAATAACGAAGCCCTTTATATTCAAAGAGAAATTCCGCCTGAAGAAAATATTTTTGAAAGAATTATCCTGATTGATACTTCCCTTAGAAACTGGGGAACGCCGAAGGTATTGGCTTATGCCTCTGCAATAGCCGTTATTAAACATCCCAAAGCCCATTCTGAATGTAAAGTTCTGGCTTTAGGGCAGGCAGCTACTCCTATTGCTTTGAACAAAGTGGAAGAAGTGGTGGAAAACCTTAATCAGGTAAGTGCAGTTCTGGAAGTTTCGGAAGCCCTGGAGAAGTTTTTTAACGAACATCATTCAGAAAAAGATATTGAAGTTTTCTTTATTACCCATCAGGATAATATGGCTGATGAGGAAATTCAGCGGGTTGTACATCAGAACAGAGATAAACTGAAGTTTTTGGTGACAACAGCTTCAGATGGTGAAATTAATTTTTATAAACATCATAAAGGAGCAAGAAAACATATTCAGAAAATAAAACTTCCATTGCAGGAGATGTGGGCCAATCCGCCGCAGCAAAAACAATCTGCTCAGAACTTTAATGGAAGGAAAACAGATCTTCCGCAAAATTATCCGATCTTATTCCCAACACCCGTTAATAAGATTGCTAAGTTCTTATATGAAGGCGAATTTTTCATTCTGAGTTCAAAAAAACAATTGCTGAAGACTTATCTTTCCGATAATTATTATGACAGACATTCCTATGATTATTATAAAACACATCATGGCTGTGAAGTACTGTTTGATCAAATTTCCATAAAACCCAAAGGACAGTTTGCTCTTGCAAAAAACAGACAGCAGCACTTTATTCTCTGTCAGTACCATCCTGAACAGAAACTTATTTTAAAACTTAATCTTAATACCGGAGAATATTCTGACCAGAACCTTACAGGGATGAATATTCCGGAGTCTTACAGATTGATTTATTTTGGACGGAATTTTTATCTCCATCATCCGGATAGCGTTACTCATTATAAAATAAATATTGATGGGAACATTTCTGTAGAGCCTATTACCGGAAAGGATAAAGAATTTGAAAAAAATAATATAAAAGCAGAAGCGGAAGTGGCAAAATTGCAGGGAAGCGGGTTGAGAATTGTTAATAATTTCAATAAGATCGGAATCAACACCTTTCAAAATCTGGTTGTTTCAGGAAATGAATTATACAGTGCTTCTGAAAACACCCTGGATTTTTCCAAAAATAAATATGATATTAAAATTTTCGCAGAGCAGAATAAAAATAAATTTACATTTCCGGATGGAAGTGAAATTATTACCGATTCACGAGGAATGCTGACATTCAGAAGCAGTAACAAAAGCATTGAAGAATTCTTTATTCCCTCTACTTTGGGAGGCTTTCTATCACTGGCAACTTATACGGAATTTGGAGGATCAGAATATTATCTTCCGGAGCACGCCCTGTTGAAAGTAAGAACCATGGATGATATGTGTGACAGGTTTTTAAAACCGTTTATAGAACAGATTTTGGATTATGGAGCTTAGAATAAAACCTTTCCCGAAAAATAACTATCCCAAAAAAGGACTTTTGATCAAAGGTTCTTCGCCTGTGGTATGGCTTCAGGAAATGGAAGTCCTTGGAATTAATTTACACCAGGTTAAATCTTATGCTATTCCGGCAGACAGCCCCAATGTGCTGTATGGATGTTTTCTTATTTTTGATGACCATGCTCCACAGGAAATAGGACGAAATAGCTACTTTCAAAAGGTGGATGACAGACTTTTCATCCCTGAAAATACAACGTTTTATCCCAAAATAAATCCTGAAGACTGGGTACAGCTTGATTGCCGTTTTTTGATTATGCATCCCGAATTCGGATTGGTAAAACTCTCAGAAGAAATCGACTGGATTTCATTAATTCAACAGCCGGAAACCATAAATGAAACCATCAGAAAACCACTGAACGGAGTTTCAATCCCTCAAAAAATTGAAAGCTACACGGTGGAGATGGATGATGAAAAAGTAATGGAAGCATTACAGCCCAAACAAACCGAAGAAGAATGGATGAACGATCTGCCATTTGATCTTAAAAAAGTAATGGCCGGAAATAAAAAAGAAATAGAAAAATACTTAAAATATATTGAAAAATACCCCGAAAGAGCTGTAGAATTGGGCGTTTCTCTCGATGTTATGGGAACTTCGAGAGGAGATGGATTTGGTAAATTTACCTGGCTGGAAGGATTATTTGGTGGTGCAGGAGGTAAAAAGGAGAGTGCAGGAACCAGAAATTTTCGCAGAGTATTTTGGGCAGTTATTATTGCAGCGATCGTTTTAAAGATTGCATTACCTTCAGATAAAAATAGTTCTGAACAGAAAGAAGAAACTCCTTCTTCAGGAAAGATAGCAAACAATGCGGTAAAAGCTCCTTCGGATATGATTGCTTTCCAGTCCGGAACTTCGGAAATTGATCTTAAGATAGATTCAATATATCACCAGCAGAGAAAAGGATTATCCAAAGAGCTTATTCATGCAGGAATCATAGAATCCAAAACGAAAGAAGACAAAGAAAATTATAAGAAAGGAGGTGGAAGAGATGTAAGCGAAATAGGAAGGGATATTGAAAAGCTTGTTCATAAAGAAAAGCAGAGCAGAGATTCCCTTAAAACCATTTACACCCAGAAAATTACAAAACATATTGAACAAAAAACTGAAAATCTGAAACGTAAAATTTCAGATTCTCTAAAGCAATACACCAAAGGAAAACCGGTGAATGGTGATGTTGTAAAATATCTTCTGAAAAAGAAGAAGGCATTGATGGCAGATTCACTAGGGAAACTTTACGGTACACTGGAGGTCGTGGATCCTTCTTCTGCTTCAATCGACAAATCTAAAGTAAAAGGAATGGGTTCAGAAGGAACTCCTTTAGAAAAAGAAGCTCCCGTTTCAGATATTCTGTATATGGTAATCCTGATGATTGCCGGAGTAGGATTGTACTCATTCCTGTTTAAAAATAAATTGTTAAACCTTGGTGGAGACAATGTACCCAACTGGGTAAAGTTTGTTTTAATAGCAATTCTTGTAGCCATGCTGGTGTATTTATTTTACCCGTTGGTAAAAATGTTTGGATACAACTGGTTTGTATGGGTTCTGGTAATTTGTGTGCTGTTACTCCTTTACCGTCTGTTTAGAGAAGATAAAACCATTTTAAACTCCGATGATGATGAATAGACAGAAATTTATAGACAAATTTATGGCAGCATTTGTACTGTTGGCCATGTTTAAGATTGTCGGAATTGTTGCCCAGCTATTCCATGAAAGTTTCTGGAGTGTGGCAGGAACATTGGGTATTTTCTTAATTGTGGCGTTTATTATCCTCATTGTGATCACTTCCTTAAAAGATAAAGAACAAAACAACAGAAATTCAGCAGGACGTAAAGGCAGTGGGAGCAGTAGTTTCTATCTGGAAAACTCACTTTTTGACAGAATCCGAAGCAAATATGAAGAGCTGGCCGAAAAATACATTGCTGAAAAAGATTATAAAAAAGCTGCGAGAGTTTATATGAATCTCCTTCAGGATAACTACAGAGGAGCAAAAACATTAGAAAATGGTGAGCTCTACAATGAAGCAGCAGTAGTATACCTAAAAAAACTGAACAATAAATCCGATGCTGCCGTTTGTTATGAAAAAGCAAAGCAACATAAAAAAGCCATTGATCTTTATAAAGAAATGGAGCAGAAAGAAAAAGTAGGAGATCTCTATAAAGAAATCAACGACCTTAAAAACGCTCATCACTATTATCAAATGGTTGCTGATGATTATGTGAAAAACAGTCAGATGGTAAAAGCTTCTTTGGTATACCGCAGAAAAATGGAAAAAATAGAAGAGGCACAAAAAGTACTGCTGAAAGGATGGGAAGAAGATAAAGATGCTTTCAACTGTTTGAATAATTATTTCGCCAATATTTTTGATATTAAAAAGTTGGAGTCTGAAATACAGAATTTATATAAAAAAGCTCCGGCTCACAAAAAAATCACGTATCTGGACGTTATGAAATATGAATTCAAGAAAGATCCGAAACTCCATACCGTTACAAGAAATATAGCTTATGAAATCATTGCTGAAAAAGTAAGCACCCGATCCGAAATTGTGAATGAACTGAAGTTTTTTAATCCTGATGATGAGGTGATTTTGAAAGATATCTCAAGATTCAAAACAGGAAGAAATAAGATGTTCAGGAATTAAATATTTAAAGATTGAAGAATTTAAAAATTAAAGAAAAATTTCTCTTTGGAAAAGAAATATCATCCGCTTCATCAAATCAATTGTAATTGATCCATAAAGATAAGAAACTCTTGAAATAAAAGATAACTTAACAATTCTATTTTTGTTGAAAAATTGCAAAGACGCAAAGGTTTTATAAGTTTTATCTATAATTTTTTTAAGTCGCAAAAAAAATCAAAGATTTTCAACAAGGTTAGCTTATTAATTAATTGCATTATTTAGCAATATTAATTAGCAGTATTAAATTTTATCGGAGATAAAATCCTCGCGCCTTAAAGCACAATTTTTTGATATTATTTTGCGCCTTTGCGTATATAAAACCTTCCAGAAATTGTAAATATTATAAAAATGATACCAAAAAGATTTATCTTTGCACCAGAAAATTATGACAATACAAAGAGCACATATCAATGCAGAACTATTCAAAAGTCCTTCTAATAAAGGATTATTTGGACGTGATGAGGTGATATGGAATGAGGCGAAATGTGCTGACTTTGGAAATTATTTACTATAAACTTGTAAAAAATTAATCAAAATACAACAGAAACGCCTCGGAAAACCGAGGCGTTTTTTGTTTTTTAGGTCAGAAATTATTTAGAATGAAAAAAAATAACCGTAAACATGAAAATTTTTTAATAAACAATGAAACTTTAATACGATAAAATAGAGTGATAAGCAACCCAGTGAGAGACAGTCATTTAGGTAATTAAGATATCCGCAAAATATTGCGGACAGAAATTCTCTATTCTAAAATTCAAATGTAATTAATTGATTGTCAGTATTTTAATTTGAAAATTTATTTGCAGGTAAAAAAAAATCATATTTACTTTGCAACCGAAAATTGAAAGCAACAGGTTTTCAGGATTCAGTTAAAAATAATTTAGAAACAAACAAAAATAAAATGAAACAGTTACACAGCATATTCAATCAATATTCAAGACTATTCGGACAGGAGCCGACAGGTGTTGCGTGTATTCTTGAAAGTGGAATTGTGGATAAAAGGTGCTTATATACGTGGGTCAGCTAATGATCTCTTACGTTTAAATATATGAAGCGCCTCCCGAAAAGAGGCGCTTTTTTTATGGTTTCTTTAGCTTATTTGGTAAAGCGCCGGTCTGTGGAACCGGAGAACAGGGTTCGATCCCCGGAGATACCCAAAGTAGAAAATCTCATGGCTCAATTGGATAGAGCGTCGGTTTACGACACCGAAGGTTGAAGGTTCGAGTCCTTCTGAGATTACAAAGAATGTGAATTTTAAAATTAGCAAGCCAAGCAAATTGATTATTGATGATTCACAAAACCAAAACAATCTCATAGCTCAAATGGTTAGAGCACCGGTCTTTTAAACCGGGGGTTGAAAGTTCAAATCTTTCTGGGATTACAAAAACGGTTCCGTAGCTCAACTGGATAGAGCATGGGTTTTCTAAACCCAGGGTTAGAGGTTCGAATCCTCTCGGAATCACAAAAAGGTTCATGGAAACTTTCCCATCCGGCTGTCTCCCGGAAAAGAAACGGAAGTGAACCCCAAAGCTGGAAAGATAACGGTGGTTGTTTACCCGTCTTGGACGCGGGAGGTCGCAAGTTCGAGTCTTGCTTTCCAGACAATTTGTTCCATTAGCATAGTGGTAAGTGCATTCGGCTTTCTACCGAACGACAAGGGTTCGATCCCCTTATGGAATGCAAATGATTTCGTAGCTCAAGTGGTTAGAGTGTCGGTCTGATACACCGAAGGTTGAAGGTTCGAGTCCTTCCGGAATTACAATGATTTTGTAGCTCAATGGCAGAGCACCGGTCTGTTAAACCGGAAGTTGAAAGTTCGAGTCTTTCCAGAATCGCAGGTAACTAATTGTTAATTGTTTCAGGAGAAAAAGTAAAAGTTTGTCGAGAGCAGAAGATCTTTACGCCAAACACGAAAAATAGAGACAGGCTTTTCTTCTCTCCGGATTCATTAAAAGTAGGAATATCATTTATAAATTTTTAGGTAAAATAAAGTTTGTCAAGCGCAGAAGTTCTTATATCAAACAAATGAAGACAGACTTTATTTTTTAATCTGATGGTTCGCCGAAGTGGAAGAGTCGGGGCGGTCTGCAAAACCGTTGTGTAAACTGAGTGGGTTTGAATCCCATAACCATCTCAAAAAAGGGAAAATAATAGAAAGGGAAATACACAAATGAAATATTATTACTCTTATGAAATATCCTTTATTAATAAAAGAAAAAGGCTGTCGAGCGCAGAAGATCTTTAATCAAACATTCAATAAAGACAGACCTTTTCTTTTTAAAAGGAAAAATGAGGAATTACTTATTAATCATTATTAATTGCTCATAAAATACGGAAGTACGCCGAAGTTGGAGAGTCGGGGCAGACTGTAAATCTGTTGCTTCATTGCTGAGTAGGTTCGAATCCTACTACTTCCACCAGCCGCTGATAATGTAATGGCAGCATGCAGGAAATGTACTCTTGTTGTTTAGGTTCGATTCCTGGTCAGTGGCTTAATGCTCTATTCGTCTAACGGTGAGGACGCCTGCCTTTCGAGCAGAAAACAAGGGTTCGATTCCCTTATAGAGTACTGGATGTGAATAGCTGGTCAATATTGAATTGATATTAATACCATGAAAGTTCAGATTTTATTGAAAAAATTGGCCAGTTACCATTCACACAAAAAATGCAGAAAAGAGAAAAAAGGACTGTCGAGAGCAGAAGATCTTTAGTCAATAAAAACAGACAGCCTTTTACTTTTTTAAACCAAAATACAATTAGGAAACGAGAAAGGTTTGTCAAGCGCAGAAGATCTTTACAAACACTAACAGGCATAGTTTATCAACAGACAGAGCTTTCTCAAACCTAGACACAATATGATGAGCAATAAGTAATAACCATAGATTTTCATATTACTAATTACCCATTACTAATAAATTACGCCTCTCTATTCCAATTGGCAGAGAAAACGGCTTTAAACCCCGTAAAGTCCCAGTTCGAATCTGGGGAGAGGTACAAAACATGAGCAATAAGCAATGAGCAATAAGTAATAACCATAGGTTTTTATATTACTTATTACCAATTACTCATTACTCATAAAAAACCTGCGGGAATGGTGGAATGGCAGACACTCTTGATTTAGGATCAAGCTTTTGGGGGTTCGAATCCCTCTTCCTGTACCAAAAATAAGCAATAAATAATGAGCAATGCGTAATAATGCCAGTCATAGATTTTCATATTACTCATTACTTATAAAATCCGGAAGAGTGATGTAGAAGGTCTGCACGTTAGTCTGAAAAACTAAAGTACAGGTTCAATTCCTGTCTGTTCCGCAAAAACATGAATGATAAGTAATAAGCAATGAGCAATCATTGATACCTGACTGATTTTTGATATTACTTATTACCAATTACTCATTATTCATAAAATTGATTCATAGTGTAATAGGCAGCACACAAGATTTTGATTCTTGGAGTTTAGGTTCGAGTCCTAATGAATTAACAGTATTTACTCTGATAGTATAATGGCAGCATCTCAGTCTCCAAAACTGATGGTATCGGTTCGAGTCCGGTTCGGAGTGCTAAAAATGAATGGTCAATAGTGAATTTTGCTTTGCAAATGAATCTTTAAAAATTGACGGTAAAACGAATTGACGATTCACAATTCACAAATTAATTTAAAACAAAATTTAAAACATGTAGAAAAAATGGAAACGCAACAACAAACATGGCAGAATATGAATGGAAAAATTTTCCAACACTCTATCACGCAGCTGGTAGAAGAAGCCATCCTCCGCGAACAGGCCAACGGACATCGTCTGAAAGTATGTGTGGGATCAGACTCTCATGTATACGGAGATGCCATCAACTATGCTACAGCAGTAGTATTTATTCGTGAGGGAAAAGGAGCGTTTACCTTTATCAGAAAAGAAAGAGAAATACAGAGTATCAGTATCAAAGAGCGAATGCTGAATGAGGTCAACAAATCCGTAGAAATTGCATACGCGATCTGCTCTGTGTTGGATGCTTATGGTGTGGAAATGGAGGTACACGCAGACATTAATACCGATCCCGATTTTAAATCCAATGTAGCATTGAAAGATGCCATGGGATATATTCTCGGAATGGGATATGTGTTTAAAGCAAAACCTTTTGCCTTCGCAAGTTCCAATTGTGCTGATATGATGGTGTAATAAAGCTGGAAGCTTAAAAACTATAAAAATTAACTCATGGAAAAAACAAAAAGATTACTATTTCTGGATGATATAAGATACCCGATTGAGGCTTATCATTATACTAAACAGGATATTTTCCTCAGAAGCGACTGGCATATCGTTCGAAATTACGAACAGTTTGTCAACAGAATTCTGGAAAAAGGCCTTCCGGAAATGATCTCTTTTGACCATGATCTTGCGGACGAGCACTATTTGAAACAGAATTCTCAGGAATTTGTTGAAAAAACAGGAAACGACTGTGCCAAATGGCTGATAGAATATTGCATGGACAATTATCTGGACCTTCCAGAATTCTATTGTCACTCCATGAATCCGGTAGGAAAGGAAAATATCTTAAACCTGCTGCAAAACTTTAAAAAATTGTAATGAACATTTTTAGATTTATCGAAGATATAAAAAGCCATTTGAAACTCACATTTGACGAAGTGGATGGATGGTTTGAAAAAGATAAAAAAATGTTGAATCATCAGCCTTCTAATGGAGGCTGGACGGTTCAGCAGATTTTAGAGCACATTTATCTTACAAATTTTTACCTGCTGATCCTTATCGAAAAAGGTTTCAAAAAAGCAATGAAGAATTCTTTAGATCTTGATATTGAATCTGAAATAAAAAATTACAGTTTCAACAAAGAAAATTTTGACAAAGTAGGAGAATATGGTGCTTTTAAATGGATAAGACCAGAACATATGGAGCCGAAAGGAGAATTGAGTTTGAATGAAATCCGAAACTTAATTAACCAGCAATATCTTCAATGTTTAAACTATCTTGAAGTAATGAAAAATGGGGAAGGACTCTTGTATAAAACGACAATGACAGTGAATGACCTGGGGAAAATTAATGTATATGAATATATTTATTTTCTGGCACTCCATGCCCAAAGACATAGTACCCAGATGGAAAAAAACGAATCAGAAACGATTAAAAACTAAAACAAAATGATTTTCAAAACATATAACGCTATAGAAAATGCTTACCAGGCCCGCGTGATCGAACAGATCAGGATGCAGGGTTTTGGGGATGAGGTTTTCATTGTACAGGAAAAAGTTCACGGAGCTAATTTCTCTTTCTTTACCGACGGAAAGGAAATTAAAATCGCTAAGAGAACTGCTTTCATCGAAAAAGATGAGAAATTTTTCAATGCCCATCAGATGTTGGAACGCTACAGAAAAAATGTAATAGAAGTGTTTCAAAAAGTAAAAACCATTCATCCGGATGTAGAAACTGTAGTGATCTACGGTGAATTGTTCGGTGGCGGTTACAAACATAAAGAAGTAGAACCCGTAAAAGATGCTGTAAAAGTACAGAAAGGTATTGAATATGCACCTTACAACGAATTTTACGCTTTCGATATTAAACTGAATGGTATTACCTATTTAGATACAGAAGTTGTCAATCAGATTTTTGAAGAAACAGGATTTTTCTATGCAAAAATTTTGTTTCAGGGAAGTCTTGAAGAAGCTTTGAAATTCCCTAATGTTTTCAATTCAAAAATTCCGGCTTGGCTGGGATTACCCGAATTGGAAGACAATAGGTGTGAAGGAACCATCGTAAAAACTTTGAAAACCAGATACTTTGGAAACGGAGCCAGAATTATTCTTAAAAATAAGAATGAAAAATGGGTAGAAAAGTCCAAAATGGTTAAAAAAGAGGGTAAAACTGTTCAGAAACAGATTCACTTCAGCGAAAAAGCTCAGGAAATCTGGGAGGAAATCCAAAAATATGCTACAGCCAACAGATTGAATAATGTGGTGAGCAAAATCGGCGAATTCGAACCTAAAATGATAGGTAAGCTAATTGGTCTTTTTTCACAGGATATTTTAGAGGATTTCCAGAAAGACTTCCCGGCAGCTTTTGCAACTATTGAAAAAGAAGAGCAGAAAAGGATCAACAAAAAGTTGAATTCTTTAGTCATTGATTTTATAAAAAAAGAGTTGATGACTCTTAAAGTATAGTTTCGGTAAATTTTTACCGAAACTTTTTTATGTATAAACTAAACCATAGAGGCAACATAAGTCTTAGAAATTTGATTTTCATTATGCAGTAAGTTTGTCATTCCGTTAGGAATTTCAATTGTTAAAAGTGAAAATATATTTTAAGATTCATTCAAAATGGCAAATGTTATAAAGATTTATGGTTCAAAAAAAGAAAACTATGTTACAAGCAGAAATAAAAAGTCTTTTAAAAGAAGACATCAGTATATTAATCAAAATTCCTAATTCCGGAAAGCATTATTTGTGCGATTGTGGGGAAGCGAGTTTATTGACTGTGAAAGAAGTTCAGTCCATATCCGCAATATTCATCAGTCATACGCATATAGATCACTTTTCAAATTTCGACGGAATTTTCAGACATCAGATCGGAAGTGGTGAAAAAGTAGTGATTTGCGGACCGAAAAATATCCATCTACAAGTTGAAGCAAGATTAAAATCTTACACTTGGAATCTGATTGATGAAAAGGCAATTGCCTACGAAATCCGTGAGATTGTTTCAAAAGATGAAGTTAATGTTTACACCCTTCGTCCGCCACAATGGGATATGGAATTGATCAACACCCAGAATTTCCTGTTTGAAGACGAATATGTCAACGTTGACTTTGCTATTCTGGATCACAAAACAGATTCTATTGCTTATTTGTTTAAAGAAAAAGACACGGTAAGCTTCAGTGAAAATGCTTCAGATTTCAAAAAAGGAAAGTGGATTGGTGAGCTGAAGACTGCATTTGAAAATAATGATACAGAGAAAGAGATTGAAATCGAAGGGAATGTTTACAAAGCAACAGAATTGTTCCACTTATTAACCCTTAATGAAGGTTACAAACTTGGTGTCATCATGGACCATGCAGTAGCCGAAAACAATTATGACAAAATAAAAGCGGTTTTTGCAGGAACGGATTTGGTATATATCGAAACATTCTACAAGGACTCTGATCAGGAATTTGCAAAGATCAACTATCATAGTTTTGCTTCAGCATCAGGAAAAATCATGAATGAATGTCAGGTGAAAGAAGCCATTCCGATTCACTTTTCGAGAAGATATACAGAAAGTGATCAGGAAGAAATTGAAACTGCTTTTTATAAAGCATTTCGTAAAAATTAATTAAAAACAAACAATTAAAAAAATGAAACCCAATATATTTTTTACAGCAGACCATCATTTTGGTCACGAGAATATTATAAAGTTTTCAGAGAGACCTTTTGAATCACTGGGCCATATGAATGAAGAACTCATAACAAGATGGAATGAGAAAGTTGCAACCGGTGATACCGTCTACCATTTAGGAGATATGAGTTTAGGAAAACCTGATTTTACAAAAGAAATTTTAGATCGGTTAAATGGTAATATTCATCTGATCAAAGGCAATCATGAAGGAGCGGCTTTAACCTATCCCAAGCGGTTTGCTTCCATCAGAGATTACCACGAACTGAGAATTGATGAACCGGAGGAAAGTAATGGTAAACAGAAAATCATTCTTTTCCATTACGCCATGCGTATCTGGAATGGCTCACATCGCGGAGTCTGGCAGTTATACGGCCATTCACACGGAACCTTGCCGGATGATGAAATGGCACTCAGCTTTGATGTTGGGGTAGATTGCCACAATTTTTATCCGGTTTCCTATGAGGAAGTCAAAGAAATAATGAAGAGGAAAAAATGGACGCCTCCATTTGCTCCCAGAAATTAACAATTAATGATGAAAATGAAGCTTGAGGATATGAGAAGTATAAGCCTAACTAACTTCTAACCTCTAGCTTCTAATTTCTAAAAAATCATGAAAACAGCCAATGAGATGATAATCATCGATCTGGAAGCTACATGTTGGGAAAACGACAGAATTCCCAATGGACAACAGGTCGATATTATAGAAATAGGAATTTGCAAATTAAACTTAACATCAAAAGCAATTTCCCAAAAACAAAGCATTTATGTAATTCCAGAACGGTCAGAAATCAACAGATTCTGTACACAATTGACCGGAATTACCCCGCAACTGATAGAAGAAAAAGGAATCTATTTCGAAGAAGCCTGTGAAATAATCAGGGAGCAATATCATTCAGAACTGCTTATCTGGGCAGGATATGGAAACTTCGACGGTGAGCAGATCATAGAACAATGTGATTGGCTCGGGATAGCCAATCCTTTTTCAGAAAACTATATGAATGTGATGCATGAATTTAAAAGGCATTTCAGACTGCATAAACAAATAGGACTTAAAAGAGCTCTGAACTATCTGAATATGGATTTTGAAGGTACCCATCACAGCGGAGCAGACGATGCTTATAATACAGCCAGAATTTTAAGTAAGATTCTGTAAATAGTAATCAGGCCGGAAGACTGAAACTAAAGGCGGGAGGTAAAGTAGATACTATGGAAAACTTCCGTATCCGTCTTCTATCCTTTAACAATTAAATTTTTAACAAGTGAAAATAACAGAAAATATATTAATAGTAGACCTTGAAGCAACGTGCTGGGAAAACCGGCCGCCAAGAGGTCAGGAAAGTGAGATCATCGAAATCGGAGTATGCATTATGAATGCAAAAACCGGTAAGATCTCTAAAAATGAAGGGATTTTAATAAAACCCCAACATTCAAAAGTAAGCCCGTTCTGTACGGAACTGACCACGCTTACCCAAAATATGCTGGATCATGAAGGCATTATGCTGGATGATGCTTTCGATATCCTGAGAGCAGAATATGATTCCGAAGAATTGACATGGGCGAGTTACGGAAATTATGATCTGAATATGCTTCAAAACCAGGCAAGAAGATTCTACACAGATTATCCGATGAGTGATGACCACATCAATGTAAAAACATTATTCGGTGAAATTCACCCTACTATCAGGAAAAGTGTCGGAATGAACAGGGCTTTGGGTGAATTGGGGATGGCTTTAGAAGGTACCCACCACAGAGGAGTAGATGACGCCAAAAACATTGCAAAGATTCTGCATTGGTGTCTTCAAAAGTCCTTATAAAATTTTAAAAATTCATATATTTAAATATCTTGATTCTTAATATATGATTGAAGAATATAATGTGCTGGAGCATATCAGAATGCGGCCTGCAATGTATATAGGTTTTCTGAACCACTTAGGCTATAATGAATTAATAAGCTATTTTATTGAAGATTTCATTAAAGCAGAAATCTATGATATCACTTTCATTCTGGAAAAAGATAATAGATTGGTTATGAGATGGGTCAGTCCTGGGAAAACACTTTTTAATACAGAAATCATAAAAAGTATTGATCAGTATAGGCAGGGACAATTTTATTTATCATTAGCTGGTATTATTGCACTGACAGAGTCTTCTACGATTGAGGTTAATAGCTTACGTGTATTGCAATCCGAAAAAGGGAACTTTGAGATTTTGGACAATATACATCATATTAATAATGACGAAACCTGCAGATGGACAATTGATTTCATTCCTGATAAATATATTTTTAATGGGTTGATATTGAGTTACCGGGTTTTGAACAATTTGTTCAGAAGGTTTTCATTTTTGGATTCAAATATGAAAATAAGAAGTATTGATGAATCTGGAGATGAACAGCAGATTAATATTTTTCATTACCCAAATGGTTTAGCTGAGATCATAGATGATGAAGTGCAAAAGAGATTGCCATATGATTCCTATTTTTTTACATTGAATTTTCAGAAAAAAACACAATATTCTTATTCGGTAGCATTTGCTTTTGGGGATCACCAGGTCTTTACACCAAAAATCAAGATGTACGCCAATTATAAAGAAACCATTTTGGGAGGATCATTACTGGATGGAATTTTACAGGGATTCAGTATGTTTTTGAAAGAGGAAGCCGTTAAGAGAAATATAAAATTAAATATAAGAGCAACAAAACTTAAAAAATATCTGTTGCTTTATGGTTCTATACAAGGAGAACTTACATTTTTGGGTTCAACAAGATGGAAGCTTGGAACTCCGAAAGTGCAGAAGGAAATGAAGAACTTTATGTATGAAGAACTGAAACTTTATTTTGCCAATAATGAAGATAAGACAATTCATATTCTACAAATTTTACAGGATGAATAATAAAAGGCTCCCTTTAATATGGGAGCTTTTTGTTGATAGTATTGACAATACTTTCACTGATTGTATCAAATAATTCCTCCGGAATAGAATGTCCCATCCCTTCAATGAGAAGCCATTCGGCATTAGGAATAGAATCCGCAATATCTTTTCCGCAATCAGAATGAAAGATCAGATCGTCTGTTCCATGAATAATCAAAGTCGGAGCTGATATTTTTTCCAATATCTCAGCATTATACTGATAAGAACCCATCGCTAAAAGCTGACGGATAATTCCATTTTTTGTTTTTGAACGGGTAAGTTCTTTTTCAAGCAAAGCCATTTCTTGATTCGAATCAAAAATATATCCCGAACCCGATATTTTCTTTGCAAAACGGATCTTTTCCCTCAAATACTCTTCTTTCTGAAGAACAGGATCAGCAGATACCTGTGTCATCATAGCCATCATTTCAGAATCAGGCTTAGGAAGAGACGGATTCATAGAGGTGGACATGATGATCGTTAATGATAAAACTCTTTCAGGATAATAGGAGCCTAAAAGCTGTGCAATAATTCCTCCCATGGAACGTCCCACAATATGCGCTTTTTCAATCTTTAAATAATCCAGTAAACCAATAACATCATTTGCCATATCCATCAATGAATAAGGTATACCTTCCTTACTCAATGCAGCAAAGATTTCGTCAATCCCTTTACCAGACGGAAGTTCCCTTTGTATATCGAAAACAGAACTGCCTGAATCTCTATTATCAAAACGGATTACTCTGAAACCTTTTTTTACCAAAAGATCACAGAATTCACGATCCCAGCGGATCATCTGACTTCCTAATCCTGAGATCAGGACTATATTTTTGGAATTTCCTTCACCAAAAATTTCGTAACATAAGTCTACATCTTTTATAGAAGTTATTTTCATAGAGTTTAATAGAATTCTGCTTTACTTTCTGATCTTACTTTTTGTTCAGCTTTCTGTATCTCCTGACGATAATTGATATATTCATTATTCTGGTCAGGTACAATTGTAGCAAACTCAAATGTAAAAGATTCACTTCCGAGCTCAGTCCATTCCTTTTGTAATTGATAATTGGTAAACAATCTGCCATTTAAAAGAAATTTCATCTTGTTCACCAATGCTTCCAGATGTAAAGAAGCCTGAACATATTTTTTCCCGTTTAAAGTATTGGTAACAGCAAGTACTCCCATTGTTGTGGTATAGTCTTTTGCCTTTTCTCTTAGCTGTTTCTTTAATGCATTTTTCATATTTTCATTATTGTATATTTCCTCCTAAATCAAATAAAAGCTCATTGACTATGCGTAGAGATTTACCTTTTTTGGATGAAAGAATTTCTTTAGTAATATTTTCGGCGCTTAGCTTAGCTTCTTCAAATATTTTTTTACCGTTAGAAGTGATGACAACATAACTTACGCGGGCATCTCTTTCATTGGTTTCTCTGGATACCAGTCCGATTTTTTCCAATGGATTCAATAAGCGGGTGACTCCTGATGCTGTAAGTCCTATTTTTTCGGCAAGATCTATTCTTCTCATTTTGCTCTCAGAGGAAGAATAGAGCACATAAAGAATAACAAAGTCATTGAGTCCCAGACCATGAACGCTCAGAGAATCAAATTTTCTGGCAATTACAGACTGTAATTTATTAATGTTTATTAAAAATAATAATTCTGTGCTTATCATTGATATGTGTTTGAGTTGTCAAGTATTTTATTTTGCAAATATATAAAATTTAGAGAATTACAATCCTGTTTTTATTATTTTAAAAAAAATTAACGTATTGATAAGCTAACCTGATTTGTTATATGGTATCTCAAATTCTGGAATTAAGACACCAAATGTTGTGTAAATATCATGATATAGTGCTTTTAATCACTTTTTTATTAATATATCTTTAAACAGGGAATTGTTTTTATATGACCAAAGGCTTTGATAGCTATTGTTTTAATTAACTTAATATTTGTTAAAAAAATCACTTTTATGGGATAATTTACTGTCTGTCAGTCATTTTTTTTTATTTTAGCCGATAAGAATGAGTTTATGCTTATTGATAAAGATTTTCAGGTGAAAAATTTAAACTGTTGACGTATTGTAAAACAGGAAACGAGTACAAATAACAGAATTCTGATATGACAAGACGCCTGTTGACATTGTCATATCAGAATTCTTTGATCGTTACATTCCTGATAATACTTCTTTTTTAAATACTTCATTCAATTTTATCAAGGTGTTTATGATAATAATCTGATGAGAATTTTACATATGGTATCCTGTTTTTCAGACTCTGCTTTTACAGGAAAAAAATAGTAAAACTTATTAAGTATTGTATATCAGTGTTTTATTTAAATATATATTATATTTCCGAATGTTTAGATGAAACAGAATTCGCTTCTCGGAAGAGGCTTTGTTTATTCCTGTTTTTGGGGCTGTTTAATACTGTTAATGCTCTGTGGTATGGCTTTTGAAGCCTTATAAACAGGATGTTTTTGAATAATTTTAAAGAAATGAAGTGGGGAACAATAATTGGTAAAAAGTTAAGTTTTGAATGGAATCAGATAAAAGGATTTATCAACAAAATTCCAAAACTTATCAATCTGATTATCAGTTATAATGTTGCTTCTGGAAAACTGCTGATACCCATTCTTTCAACAGTTGAAAAGACAGTTTTGAATGCTGAAAAGTTCTTTGGGCTTTATCATAAACTGTTAAAATCAAATCAGTCTGGGATGAAAAAAATTTTGTCAGACAACCTAAAGAATGGAAAAAAAATGAATAACCTGAAACAAATTTATACATCAAATTAAAGCACCATGAAAGAAAGACTTTATGAGATCCTTAATGAGGAAAAAATACATGAGATTATTCCCTTTCTAAAAGAGCTTAGTATTGAAGAAAGGAAAACACTGGTACCGTCTATAAAGAAAATGGACCGTGAGATCAGTAAAATTGTAATGACTAAAAACTCCTACCATACGGCAGGATCTGTGAATCAGCATTCCATTATAGATATTGCTTCATTTGTCTGCATGGACAAAAAGAATTTCGGTAAAAATTACTGGAGTCTTTTCCGCAATGTAGAACAAACTGATCAGATACTGGAATGGGGCTGCCCCGATTGGTTTTCAGACTTTATCAATGAATCAGTAGAAGCTGAATTTACAGCATTTAATTATAAGGATATTTTAGGATGGACAGAGAAAGGCTATGTACAACCTAAACCGGAATTACTGGGACATCATCTGAGTAATTATCCGGCAGATCTTGACCGCCATCCTGAAACACTCAATACTCATTTTTGGTATTTGTGCGAATTTCCTTCCAAATCTTTACCTTTCCGTAAAGAATGGTTTCCTATTGTTCAAAAGCTTATTACGGATAAAAAAATTGAAAGAAAAAGATTTCTGAAAGAGTGTCTTCTGGCTGCCAACAGGAATTTTAATAAAAATGTCACGGGTTGGTTTATGGATGCGTTTACCTCATTAAAACCCACGGAAGAAGAATTATCTGATTTACAGGATGAACTCCTAGCAGGGCTTGTTTCTTCACAGTCAAAAGCCGTAAATACATTATTATCACACTTGAAAAAAATTGTGGGAACTTCAGAATTTAAGAATGAAGAATTTTCACATTATCTTCCGAATCTACTAAGCTCTGAGGTAAAAACAGTAGTGATTTCCAGTCTGGGACTTACTGAAAAAATATTCCAGAGAAAGAAAATGGATCCGGATATGCTTGGAATGGCTTTAAGTA
Source organism: Chryseobacterium metallicongregator (assembly GCF_031324065.1). Classification (NCBI taxonomy): domain Bacteria; kingdom Pseudomonadati; phylum Bacteroidota; class Flavobacteriia; order Flavobacteriales; family Weeksellaceae; genus Chryseobacterium; species Chryseobacterium metallicongregator. Next base: position 105,721 of record NZ_JAVIXS010000004.1, on the reverse strand, counting down.
CAGCATTTGTCAGTAAAGATGATGGAATACAATCAAAAGCAGCCAAGATCATCCTTAAATACATTCCGGCTTCAGAAAATATGATAGAGGCACTTTCCCATTATTCAGATAATATACTGACCAATGTGCGCCCTCTTTTGGTAAAATATATTGAAGGAAAACAACCAGAGCTTGAGGCGATAGCTTCGGAAAAAAGAGTATTGACCTCAGACGAAAATGCAGTACAGGTACTTCAGAAATTTGAAGATCTCATGTTCTATCTGCCTTTAGCAATGGACGATCCGTATAGCTATCATTGTGATATTGCTTTGACAGCGTTTATCAAATTTGCCGGAGACGTGGATGCAGAATCTGTAAAACTGGTGGAACCTGTATTTTTGAAGGCTTGTAAAACCATTGCGAAATGGGAAGTTCCTTATCTGAATGTTTTACTGTGCAATGCAATCATCAATTATGGTTTGGCTTTGATGGAACAATATCCTGTTCAGCTAAAGAATCTGGAAAAAATATATCAGAAAACCAAAGAAGAGGAAGCTGCTAGAGAGTCTTACTCCAATTATCAGAAAAAACTAGGTCCGATAGAAGATGTTGGGGCAGATTGCCCAGCAAGACAGGCTTTTAAAGATATTGCTATCTATGCAGTTGAAAAAATAAAATCCGGTGACAAACTTCCTTTGTTGTTTCCTATCACCCATGCACCTTGTTGGATTTCTCCTGTTACTTTGGTTGAAAGGCTTGAGAGCTATCAGAACAGCAATACAGAGCCTCATCATCTGGATATTCAGCTTGCTCTGCAACGTTGTGCTTTAGATGATACTTTAAAAGCTATTGCCGAAGCAGAGAAAAGATTAAAAGGTGAATATAAAGAATTACTGCTTTTCTTCTTTGGAAAAAATGAAAACCCGGAAGGTAATTTTATACATCCTTCATGGTGGATGACAGCGGGAATTACCCGTTCACCGGAAACTGTTTTTGAGGAATTTAAAAATTTCGGATATGATAATATTCCCACAGAATTCTTTTCAGGAGCTTACCAATGGAAAACCATTGACAATAAGAAAAACTCATACTATCCGGTAGAACTGAACATTACGATTCCAAAATATCATCTTGAAAAAAGAAAAGAACCTTTGTTCATGGAATATTTTGTTGCTGAACAGAAAGAGCTTAATGAAATTCCTGCGCTGATGCTTTGTTTCCCCAATACACCTGCAAATGCGTTGGCGAAAGTAATTAAATATTGCCTTTTCTATTCAGGAATTGCAGAAGTTTTTGAAAGAAGTCTTGTTCTGAATACTGCCAATACATTATATCAGATCAAAAAACCTCTCGATGAAATTGGGTATCTGTTTCTGGGGACTATTTTTCTGGACAGTGATAAGGCCATTCGTGGAACAGCTGCTGAAATTTGGCTTGAACATGTTTCTTGCCAGATGATGGATAATGCATGGTTGGGAAGAGTAATTGGTTTACACGAAAAATTGGAGTGGGCACCAGTGAAGAGATTGACCGATCTTATGCAGCACCACATGCTTAATATAAGTAAAAATCATAATGCGGCTCTTGAAGAATTGATTTTCAATATTTTACTTCAAATGGAAGAACCTGTTACCAATCTGAAAAGAATTCTGGAAATTTACCATGAAGTATTGGCATTGAACCATTCCTCAGTACACCAGGAAGTCGTTGAAAAATTAAACAGCTGGAAAGAAAACTCGAGTCTTAAAAAAATATGTAATCTTCTTCTGAAAAAATAAAACATGGAAGATATGCTTATTTATAGCTATTCAGGAGTATCCTCTTTAGCCAGGAGAGGTGCACTTGAAGAGTTATTTCTTGCTAAATACTGTGAGATTGACAAAAATACCAATGTTCCCTGTTTTTTCTGGGGAAATGTAGGACAACCCTTTATTTTAGCCCGATGTCTGATTACACTTTCTAACATTGTAAAATCCAGTTTTAACCTGTCACCTTTTCAGATGGTATTTCTTAAAGATCCCATAGTAACGGCAGGAAATGAAAGACTAAGGTTTGAAGGTTTTTCTCATTGTGCAGGAGTGTATGCAAGAGTAGATGTGCTACCTGAGGGATTGGATGGAGAGTTTCTTGAAAACGGTACAACGAATGTGGATTTCAATCAGCCTATGATAACGGCTTTGGGAAGCATCTGTCCGAATGAAAAAATTATGCTTTCTGTAGGACAAAAAGAAGTTGGGTTATACAAGGAGGGAAGTAAGGTCATAGAAAGAAAAGTACCATTGCCTGCTAAATGGATCAAAGGACTGGGAACTGTTCAGGTGTACTTATCAGAGTCAGAAAAGCGTCATACCTTCAATAAAATCCAGACACAGCAATTGTTTAGAGGAATGCCTAAAGGAGTGGTGAAGTCAGATTATTATTTAATTGTGAGAGGAAATAAACCTATTTTTTCTCCGGTAAAATCTGCAGATTCTGTTTGTATAGGAGGACTTCACAGACTACGTCTATTAGAATCTCTTCTTCCTTATATTGATGGTATGCAGGTTTTCGCACATGCTAATATGCAGTCTACCACATGGCAACTCAATATGGGAAATATCCGGTTTAGTTTTTCTTTATCGAGAGAATGCTGGAGAGGTTTTCCAGGTGAAGGTGCGGTGTTGGATAGTCTGATCTCAGATGTTCCTGATGAATGGATTGATGCGTTGGATAAATATGCCTTTGCCAATCAGACTTTTAATCCTGGCAGATTTGCTTTGGAAGAGAATATCAGTTTTGACAAAGTTGAAAATATTACTGGCAGACTCGCTGCAATGGGATTACTGGGTTACGATCTTAATGACAGAGAATTTTTTTATCGTAGACTTCCCTTTAAATTAAGCCGTATTATCGGACTCAATCCCCGCTTAAAAAATGCAGAAAAACTGATAGAAGACGGAAAAGTTGAGATTTTAAATAATAATAAAGAAAGGACAGAAGCCAGAGTAAAAGGAACTGGTGTGCATCATACAGTAATTATTCAAGAAGAAAAAGAACGTTGTACCTGCGAGTGGTTCAGTAAGTATCAAGGGGAGAGAGGTCCTTGTAAACATGTGTTGGCAGTAAAAAAACTAATCAATGTTTAAATACTGCTGATGCTCATCTTATCATTTTGTTGGCCAGCACAAAACAGCAACATCTTGCGCGACTGTGTTGTATTAACTTTTATTAATTGTCAGTCCACTTCATCCATTCTTCATAGCTAAGTACTCCCAATTCGGGTTTGCCTTCACCCTCCAGAATAGAAATAAATTCAAGCTGGTTTCCATCTGGATCATTAAAATAAATAGCCAATGCAGGCATCCATGCAAATACCATAGGCTCTACAGTTCCGTTTTTCAGAAAATTGTAAGGTTTTAAATCTTTTTTTTCAAGAAACTCCACAGAATAATTCAAAATATCCTCCTTACTGCTGGAAAAAGCAAAATGTCTGGTCTGAAGATTCTCCTTCTGCTCCCACAGCCCCAGCATAAAATCTTTTCCTTCTCCCGCCCATAAAAAAGCAATAGGTCTGGTTTCATCCCTGTGAGCCATTTTCAATCCTAATACTTCTGTATAAAACTGTACTGCATTTTCCAGATTGCTCACCTGAATATGAGTTTCATATATTCCTTTAATCATAGTTTAATTTTAATAACAGCAAAGCTAGAAAACTCTCATCTGAAAATGCTCTATACGCGATTTCTTTAATAAAAATGAATGATAGAAGGATTTTATAATTAGGAATTAGGAATTAGGAATTAGGAATTAGGAATTAGGAATTAGGAATTAGATTGTCATTAAATATCAATATCAGTTTTCAACTTTTATTCAATAAGGGTGGGCTTTAGCCCACTCTTTCAAATATAGCCACTTTCATCCGGCTTTAGCCGAAACCTATCTAATTTAAGCACAAAATATCCAGCATACATTATCATTTAATCACATTTTAAATAAAAAATCTAAGAAAATTTTTATGCGCAAATAGATTGCGCAATACTGTTTTTATTTTGCATCAGAAATCAGAGAGGAGGTATCAACCTTCCCATGTTTAACAAAAAAACAGTAACCATGAAATTTAATTTTTTAAGAAAAGAAAATAAAGTAGTACAGAACTATGAAGGTGCAAAAGCATATGCCATGACACCCGCTGAAGAATTGTATAGTGCTGTTGTTACAACAGGACTGTCAGATGCCAATTATGAAAAAGGAAATGACAGATTGAAGAGAATCCAGTCTCTGATCAAAAAAAATGATCCTGAATTTGTGGCAAAGCTGGCCGTATATGCAAGAAAAGATATGTATCTGAGATCTATCCCATTGGTTTTGACAACTGAATTGGCAAAGCAAACTTCGGGTACAGATCTTGTAAGCAAAACAGTAGATGGAGTCGTTCAGAGAGCAGATGAAATCACAGAATTGCTGGCGTATTACCAGCTTGCCAACAAAAGAACAGATACCAAGAAACTGAACAAACTGTCCAAACAGATTCAGAAAGGTCTGGTAAAATCATTCAATAAATTTGATGAATACCAGTTTGCAAAGTATAACAGAAAAGCAGAAGTAACGCTGAAAGATGCATTATTCCTGGTTCATCCGAAAGCTAAAGATGAAAATCAGCAGGCTGTTTTCAACAAAATTGCCAATAATACACTGGAAACCCCTTACACTTGGGAAGTAGAGCTTTCCGTTTTGGGTCAGAAGAAATTTGCAAACGATGCAGAAAGAAAAATGGCCTTCAAAAACAAATGGGAAGAATTGATTTTCAGTAATAAATTAGGCTATATGGCAACCATGAGAAACCTGAGAAATATCCTGGAAGCCGGAGTATCACCTGATGCAATGAATAAAGTTTGCAGATATCTCTCCGATGAAAAAGCGGTATTCAACTCAAAGCAGCTTCCGTTCCGATTCCTGGCAGCCTATAGAGAATTAAAAACAATAGATTCTCCTTATCTGTCTTCAGTACTGGAAGCATTGGAAAATGCGGTGGTGGTAAGTGCTAAAAACATCAAAGGTTTTGGCTTTGACACCTCTGTAGTAATTGCAGCGGACGTGTCAGGCTCTATGCAGAAAGCCGTTTCGAGTAAAAGTAAAATATTACTGTATGATATCGGTTTGCTGATGTCTATGATCTTGCAGTCACAGTGTAAAAATGTGGTAACGGGTATCTTCGGTGACCGTTGGTTGAGGGTTCCAATGCCGAAAAACGGTATTTTAAGGAACGTAGATGCATTCTACAAACGTGAAGGTGAAGTAGGATATTCCACCAATGGTTACCTGATAATTGAAGATCTCATCAAAAGAAAAGAGCAGGTGGATAAAGTAATGCTTTTCACCGATACTCAAATGTGGGATAGCACAGGAAACAGAAACTCTTTCGAAGACGTGTGGAAAAAGTACAAAGCCATCGCGCCTCATGCAAAGCTGTATATTTTTGACCTTGCGGGTTATGGTACACAGCCACTTGATATCAGAAAGGATGATGTATACCTTATTGCTGGTTGGTCCGACAAAATTTTCGATGTACTGAATGCTCTGGAAGACAAAAAATCTGCCGTAAAAATGATTCAAAAAGTAGTGCTGTAACAGGCACTGCTTTTAAATAAAAATAAATATTCACGAACATCCTCAATATATTTAGGAGCTTAATCCCGCTTTCCACTGTATCTTTTTCGCCAAAGCTTTTTGCAAGCCATTAAGAAAAAGGATGCCGTTGCAATCGGGGCTAGAAAAACAAACGATACGCTATGAAACTCATTAATACCATTGAAATTAGTCCACTGAGATATGCTAAAGAAGAATTCGAACTGCCGGAAAGTTCTGATTATCCGGATCCTGAAGAGTGGTATACAAAATGGGAAGAAGTTGCTTCTCGATTGAATTTTAATTTTAAAACAATTCAAAAAGGATCTTATCTGGTGAATATTGAAGATATTGATGACGATAATCTAGAGATGATTGTAGAGGCCAAAATGGAAGACATGGAATCAGACGAATCTGAAGAAGATATTTGCATCATGGCTTTTGACGGTGGAATTGTATTAAAAATAGAAGATGAAATATTGATACAACCTAGCTGTTGTGGTGATATAAGCAATATTGAAGATTGGAGAAATATTTTTAAGATACCATCTTCAGAATGGAAAAGCCTTTGGATAGGCCATCCATGGGTGTTTTACAAATGGGAAAATGGAAAAGTCTGTTTCTCAGAATATACAGAATCCAATGTTGAAGACGTTGAAAACATAAAAATTGTTGCAGAAGTAGAAGAATCTGAACTCAAAGCTGAGTTAGAAAAAGTAGTCATGCAACAAATCAATTTAAAAAACAGAATAATGTCTGTTCTAAAAACACTGAATTGTAAATATCCAGAGAAAATTTCAAAACAATTGGCGGGAATTAAAGAATGACATAGGAAACGGAGGCGTTAAAAAAATAAACTATGCGAACGTTAAGAAAATTCTATTGTCTGAAGCGCGACAAAGAAATTGAAACGAAGAACTCATATTACATTCGCGCAAGTTTTAGAATTTTTAGTGAGCGTAGATTATTTTTAGCCGGAGTTTCCAAGTCTTGAACTTTTGGTTCTTTTGCTTCAAGGCAAAACGAACAGAATCAAAAACTCTTATACATGGTTACTTGGTTTAATTTAAAATAGTACTATGGGTAATTTAATGTTCAGAATTGAACAGGATCTTAAAGCAGGCAGAAAGAAAAAAGCATGTGACAGGCTAAGAAATATGATCAATCAGTTTCCCAATGATATTTCCCTGAGAAAAAAATTAGGACAGATTTATTTTGAAGCAGGATTTCTTGATGAAGCAGGTAAATTTTGGATTCTATGTACTCCAGAGAATAATGAAATGAAAAATGCTGTGGAGATTTACAGAAAATCATTAAGCAAGTCAGGAAGCGCAATTCTAAAAGATATTGTTTTCAGAGGAGACAAAGATTGTCTTGATGAGTATGCTATAAAAGTAATGGCTGAACTTGAGCAGGATAGTTTCAAAGCCACAAAGCATATTCCTGTTTTTAAAGCTAAAATAAGAGAAAAGGGAAAATATTCAGAAAGTCAAACAGGTTTTCTAAGTACACTTGGAACTTTTTTATTCGTTGGATCAATTATTTTGATCCCTATTCTCGGAATATATAAACTGTTTGAATTGATAAAATCATTTTTCTTTCAATAAAAAAATAAACTACGTAAAAAGATTGCGTACATGTAATATAATTTTGCAGTGTTAATACTATCGGTGCCGTTAAAAAGACATTCTTCGATTCCAAAAACAGACAGAGTCTTTCACATGATTGCCCGCTAGCTAACCAATGCCGTCGATAAGAGTTTCATCGTCAACTTCCAATTGAATATCATTTACTCTTATTATTAATTTGCTTGGTTTTTTAATAAAAAAATAAGTGTGTAAAAAGAATGCGGACTAGCCATATAAATTTGCAAAATATAAAACGAATAATTATGATTCATCATAAACCAAATTTAAAAGGAACACTGTATTGAGGTTAATACTCAATACTTATGAAAAAAATTAAAAAAGTAAGAAAGAAATTCGGATTCAATGAATATGAATTGACTGACTTTCCGAAGAAAATTTCCGGTGTACAGATTTCAAGAATCTTGTACGGGAATGAAATGGGTTGTTCGTACTGTTTTCCACACGGTTATGAAGTGGTGAATGCAAAGTACACCAAATTCCAGAGAAACTGGAAGAAGTATAGAAGAACTCAATGGAAAAATTAAAATCAGGTGTCGTTTTGGAATCATACTTCGGGTTACTCCTTCAGATGCGGGTTCAACTCCGGCCATTCCTGTTGTAAACGGAATGTAGCTCAAATGATATAGCAGAGGGAAAGGAAAAGGTTCCGCCACTTTTACCCTGATCATATAAAAGACTGCCATAGGGAATACTTACTTCGGTATAAGTTGGTTCGACTCCAGAATGTAAATGATCTTGTATCAGTCTTTTTGAACCTAACTTCTTTTATTTAAATCACACACATGAAAAAATAATAATAAATAGGATGAAATATCCGGCGATGACAGCTATGGAAATGTGACATAGGAAACGGAGGCGTTAAAAAAATAAACTCTGCGAACGTTAAGAAAATTCTATTGTTTGAAGCGCGACACAGTAAAGGAAACGAAGAACTAATGGTAAATTCGCGCAAGTTTAGAATTTTTAGAGAGTAGAGATTATTTTTAGCCGGAGTTTCCAAGTCTTGAACTTTTGGTTCTTTTGCTTCAAGGCAAAACAAAATTTAAATAAAAAATAAGTGCGTAAATAGAATGCGCAGTGACAATATAATTTTGTAAAAAGAAAACGAATAACTATGAATAAACATAGAAAGTAAGTGTCGTAAAACAGAGTTACTTCTTTAGGGACGGTAATACAGGTTCGAATCCTGTTCTGCAATCGCAGATAGTAGAAATGGTAACACCCCGTATAAGTCTCTGTTTGATTTAATTACCTTACTAAAATAAAAATCAGGTGTCGTCTTAGAATCATACTTCGAGATTGAATAAACATTGGGTCGCAGGTTCGAATCCTGCCTTTTCCCCAGAAAAGGAGAGGTAGCTCAGCAGGTAGAGCAAATGCACGGAAGATTCTGAAAAAAATTACCTTGATTGATATAAAAGAGTGCCGTAGAAAAGGCCTACTTCGGTTTAATTTGGTTCGACTCCAGAAGGTCATGGAAATGATCTTGTACAAGTCTTTTCGAATCTTGCCTCTTTTTTATTATAAAATTAATAACAATGGATATACCAAGTAATCTGACTGAATTTTTATACTGGATTAAAGAACGCACAGAAAAACTGTGGTCTGTAGATGATGAAAATTGTCCGAAAGGATTTTATGGTGCCAGATGGCAAGGGCTTTCTGAAGAACAGATTGATCAGGTTGAGCGAAAATATGAGGTCAGTTTTACTCCTGAACATAGAGCGTTTCTAAAAATTCTTCATGCGATCGACAAAAAAGAAATTGTTGAATATGAAGATGAAGGAGAATTAATTACTGAAGAACGTGATTTCTTTTATAATTGGCTTGCTGATGAAAAGGAAGTTAAAGAAATAATAAAAGGTTCTTATAATTGGATGAAGTACGATGTGAATGAGAAGAGCCAGGTGTGGCTTAATTCCTGGGGAATAAAACCTGCATCTTTGGAAAAGAGAATAGAAGTTTTTGAAGAATGGTTTTCTCATGTTCCTGCTCTTTTACCATTAACAGGTCTCCGATATGTTATAAGTGATGAGAATCTTAAATGGAAGCCCATTATTTCTATGGGATCTTCCGATATTATTGTCATGGGTTGGGATTTTAGAACTTATTTATTAAATGAAATAGGTAACCATCTTGATATTCATATTGAGGTCTTTGATGAAGAAGATCAAATGTTTTATCCGGAACTTATTGATGAGGTAAAGAATATATTTAGTGAGAACTTTAAGTATGATGAAACCAAAGATATTCCTTATCTGAAAGAAAGGATTCTCTATTGGTCTTCCGGATTGAGTAGTTTTGGTTTAAGCTATCACCCTGAAAATGCCAGAGTTCATCCTATTGTTAAAACATATACAACTGAAGAAGAAAAATAAAAACAAACAAGTGCCGTAGAAAAATGTTACTTCGCTCATCACGACGGGGTCACGGGTTCGAGTCCCGTCTCTTCCACAACAAAAAACACAGTCTATAATAGGAAGAGTAGCTCAGTTGGTTAGAGCACGACTACATTATTCGCGTATTGCCTTGTTTTCATAATATGAGAAGCCGGAAGTGGGACGTTGAAAGATTTCTTTGTATCATAATTTTCTATAAAGTCAGAGAGATTTTCAGGCTTTAACCCCTTTCTTCTGCCCACTTCCAGCTTCTTTATATGACCATTTTGAAGTGTCGTTAGGAAAAAATTCATCGTAACACAATCATGGGAGGAATAGCGAAGCCGGTCACTCCGGCAAGGTTATCCGGTTCGACTCCGGCATACGTTTAGCCCAGTTTTTTTCCTTACTTTTACCTTTAAAAAAATGCCGGTAGATTACTTACTGGCATTTTTCATTGTATTTTCAAGCTCTTCTTCAAACATTCCTTTCCATTTTGAAAGCGTTGTTCGGCTTATTTTATATTTTCGTGACATATAACTCGTAGAATGACCATGCTTTTTTTGATACTGAAGCAGTTTTAGCATAGTCTGTCTGTCATAGGTTTTGAGTTTTTGATTTTCTCTGGACTGTTTGAACAGTTTTTCATTGAACTTAAGAACATCTTCGCTCGTATGAAGCTTTTCAAGAAGGTCTTTAACTTTTGGATCTTTAAGCTTTTCGGGATATTCCATCCTCAGCATATCCTGGTAAATTTTTTTGTAATTAGGGCGCATGTTTATCTGTTTATCCGTTTGCGTTATCACTCTTCTGAAGCCATCTGTGAAGAGTGCTTTTCGGAATAGAATATTCTTTAATAACTTCACTTTGAGTCATTTCACCAGAAAGAATTCTTTTCATAATAAAATCTTTGATTTCCTGTGTATAAATATTTTTCCTGAAATAAGGTGTTTTTTCGGATTTCTGCTGATTTTTATTAATGGCGGAAGGAGGAGCGTATAAAATCAAATGTGAACTGTAAAGTCTGAAAAAATCATATTCCAGCAATTTGCTCCATCTTAAAAGAAGATCCGTATCCATTGATCTGCTGTCATACATCATTTCGACAGCCTCTTCATCTTTACTTAAAAATTTACATATTCTCTCTACTGTAATTTCATTTTCATCAACTCTTTCCTTAATGAATTTCCCAATATGGATTTCTTTATATAACATTTTTACTAAATATTGTTCTTTTGTTTAAACTTATATATAAAAAAACGAGAATAGGTGATATATATTATCTTAGGTGGTAGGAAATAATTCACAGAAATTTGAAATTGATAAAGAATAGAAATTATGATTAAGAATATTAAAATAGCTTTCATAAGACGATTTATCTTATAAAAGTTGATCTTTATTTTGCCAAATATCTTAAAAACAGGTGGGTAGGGATCACCTTAATGTACTTGGATTATATTCTTTATTTTCAATGGTTTCCTCTTCTTCTCTTTCAAACTTCTTTTCCTGCCATTTGTGTGAAATAATATAAACCTATTAAGGTTTTATACAATTCTATGAGTTGAAGCTGCGGATAGGTTGATAAACAGCTTTTTACTCGTTGAATTTTTAATTAGTACCAAATAATTACTTATTCGCTTTCAAATGTAGACAAAAATAAGAAGCAAAAACAATCATAAATATAAAAATTACACCTTATGTGTTTATTTTAATTAAAATTAACATATTATAAGAACTGATGTGTGAATTATTCAAATTAGCAGATTTGTTCATGAGAAAATCATAAAAAGAAAAAATTGTATACCATCGTGACAGTCCATACCTTTGTCAATCAATGAAAAATACTATAAGCTTTTTCGATTTTTCAAAAAAAATCAATTATAAAAATGAGCTGCTGGCTGGCTTTACGGTAGCGATGACGATGATTCCCGAATCTCTTTCATTTGCTATCCTGGCCGGTCTTTCTCCGCTTACAGGTCTTTATGCAGCTTTTATGATGGGACTTGTAACAGCTGTTTTGGGAGGTCGTCCGGGAATGGTTTCTGGTGGAGCAGGAGCAACCATCGTTGTGTTAATTGCTCTTATACAATCTCATGGGATAGAATATCTTTTTGCAACTGTAGTACTTGCCGGAATCCTTCAGATGATGGTAGGTATTTTTAAACTGGGAAAATTTGTAAGACTGATTCCGCAACCCGTTATGTACGGATTCCTGAACGGGTTAGCCATTATTATTTTTATGTCACAAGTAGAACAGTTCAAAGTTACAGACAACAATGGAGCGGTAAGCTGGCTGCAGGGAATGCCTTTATACATCATGGCCGGCTTAACGGGCCTTACAATTGCCATTGTTTATTTTTTTCCAAAAATAACGAAAGTTGTTCCTGCCTCTCTGGTGGCTATTATCATCATATTTGCTGTAGTTCTTGGGTTTAATATTCCAACAAAAACGGTAGCAGATATTGCCCATATCAGTGGGAATCTTCCTAGTTTCCATATCCCACAGATTCCTTTTTCTCTGGAAACTTTACAGATTATTTTTCCCTATGCCTTAATCATGGCTGGAGTAGGTTTAATTGAATCTCTTCTGACATTATCTATGGTGGATGAAATTACCAATACCAAAGGAAGTGCCAATAAAGAATCCGTAGCTCAGGGATTGGCTAATATTACCAATGGTTTCTTTGGCGGTATGGGTGGATGTGCGATGGTAGCACAGACTCTGGTGAATCTTAATGCAGGTTCCAGAGCAAGATTATCCGGGATAATAGCATCATTGTTAATTTTAATCATTATTCTGTGTGGAGCACCTGTCATAGAGAAAATTCCTATGGCTGCTTTAGTAGGAGTGATGATGATGGTAGCCATCAGTACTTTCCAGTGGGTATCCATCAGGATTGTGAATAAAATGCCGAAGTCTGATATTTTTGTAGGAGTTACCGTAGCATTGATTACAGTGATTCTGCACAACCTGGCTTTAGCGGTTTTAGTAGGAGTTATCATTTCAGCATTGGTTTTTGCATGGGATAATGCTAAAAGAATTAGGGCGAGAAAATATGTTGATGAAAACGGAATAAAGTATTACGAAATATACGGACCTTTGTTTTTTGGTTCAGTAACAGCGTTTACAGATAAATTTGATCCGATGAACGATCCTGAGCAGGTAGTTGTTGATTTTAAAGAAAGCCGTATTGTAGATATGAGTGCAATAGACGCTCTGGACAAGTTATCCAAACGCTATAAACAGGAAAATAAAATAGTACATCTGCGACATCTCAGTGAAGACTGCCGGAAGATCCTTAAAAATGCAGAAGCTGTAGTAGAGGTGAACATCCAGGAAGATCCAACCTATAAAGTGATGCCGGAAAAATAAAAAAGGGGTCAATAAGTGAATTTTGCTTCGCAAGTGAATAGTGAGCGTAGCGGATTGACGATTAACAATTCACCAAACATCCATAACCAGACAAGGACTGTAAGAAAAAATCTACAGTCCTTGCTTGTTTAGGTTATTAATGTATTGGCGATAAAATCAGGCACTAAAGCATAGTGCGACAATTTCATGCTGATGGAAGCCCTTCCGCTTGTCAGCGTTCTCAGATCAGAAATATATCCGAAAGTGGAGGCTAACGGAACTTCCGCTGCAAAGATCTTTCTTCCTGATCTTTCATCAATAGAAGTAATTATTCCTCTTCTTCTGTTGATATCTGCAGTGACAGCTCCCGTGTATTCCTCAATACTTTGGATCTCAACCTGCATGATAGGTTCCAAAAATTTAGGACTGCATCCTTTTGCAGCTGCTTTGAACCCTTCTCTTGCTGCAATTTCAAAATCAAAAGCTGCAGAATCCTGAGCGTGGAAAGAACCATCCAGAAGAGTGATCTTCATATTTTCAAGAGGATATCCCTTCAGTGGTCCGTGTTCCATGGCTTCTCTGAATCCTTTTTCAACAGAAGGAATAAATTCAGTGGGGATAACTCCTCCTTTGATCATGTTGATGAATTCCAATCCATATTCATGATCATCCCTTGGTCCTATTTCAAAAGTGATATCAGCAAACTGACCGCTTCCTCCGTTTTGTTTGGAAAGCTTTTCTCTGTGAATTCTGGTTTCTGTTAAGACTTCACGGTAAGAAACTTTAGGTTTTCCCTGATTAATTTCAATACCATGGTTCAGACGGATTTTCTCCAAAGTAACCTCAAGATGAAGTTCTCCCAATCCACTTAATAAAGTTTCTCCGGTCTGTGGGTCTCTTTCAACCACCAAAGAAGGATCTTCTTCCTGAATTTTTGCCAGCACCAAACCGAAAGATTTCTCATCACCATTCGTTTTCGGCTCGATAGCCACTCTGATCACAGGAGTCGGAATTGTAATGGCTTCCAGTAAAATCGGTTGCTCTGTAGAAGATAAAGAATCTCCGGTTTTGGCATCCTTTATTCCTGTTAAGGCAACAATATCTCCAGCTTTAGCTTCATCCAGTGATAACGTTTTATCGGACTGCATCTGTAAAATTCTGGAAATTCTGTAGCTTTCACCTGTTCTTACATTCAGTATTGTATCTCCGGATTGTATACTTCCTGAATATACTCTAAGCATCGCCAACCTTCCCATATGTTTGTCGATCACCACTTTGAAAACAAGTCCTGAAAAAGCAGCTGCTTCATTTCTTTCCAATGTTACCGTTTCATCTGTATGAGGATCTCTTCCCTGCAGGTCAGCAAGCTGATCCGGAGCAGGCAGATAAGTGACCACAGCATCAAGAAGTGACTGGATTCCCTTATTTTTAAAAGCAGAACCACATAAAACAGGAACAGCTGATCCGGATCTGCAGACTCTTTGGACCGCTTCTGAGAGCATTTCAACAGAGATACTCTGTTCATCATCCATAAAGATCTCAAAGAAAGTTTCATCATATTCTGCCAAAGTTTCCAGTAATATTGTTCTGTATTCCTCTGCTTCAGCAATATAATGATCGGGAATTTCTTTTTCCACAATAGTTTCACCATTTTCATCTGTCCAGTATAATGCTTTCATTTTTATAAGATCAATGACCCCTTCAAAATGTACTTCAGCTCCAATCGGAATCTGAAGAGCAAGAGGAACGGCATTCAGTTTAGTTCTTATCTCATGAAGAACGGCGAAGAAATCGGCTCCAATTCTGTCCATTTTATTGATGAAGCAAATTTTGGATGTTCCATGTTTTTCAGCCTGGAACCAAACATTCTCAGTCTGTGGCTGTACTCCTGAAGAAGCACAGAAAACAGCAACAACGCTATCCAGAACTCTTAGAGAACGTTCCACTTCCACCGCAAAATCAATGTGCCCAGGAGTGTCAATAATGTTGATATTATACACATTATTATCTTTTTTCCATTGGGTAGAAATGGCAGCAGAAGAAATCGTAATCCCTCTGTTTCTTTCCTGGATGTCCTTATCCATGGTGGTATTTCCATCATCTACATTGCCGATTTTATGAATGAGTCCTGTGTAATAAAGAATTCGTTCCGATAAAGTTGTTTTTCCTGCATCTACGTGTGCTATAATCCCTATATTTCGTGTGTTGTATTTCATTTTGTTTGATTTAAATTGTTGATTTTTAGATCTGTGTTGCGAAAAGATTCTGAAAAAAATGCGCACAAAATACACTCCGGACTTATGAAGCCGGCAAAACATTTTTTGTATTTCGTATCAAAGGAAAATTTTCAGAGATCTTAACAAACAACAGAAGTTTTTGGATTTGTTAAAGTCTGAAAATAGGGCAGCAAAAAAGACCTATCCGAATAGACAGGTCTTCAATATATTTTTGGGTATAAAAGATCTATAGAACTATTCAGATAAATATTCAGTGCTGCCAAAGAACACAGCTCTGACAGGATTGCTTAACGTTATAATATTTATCATTTTTGTTGACATTGTTGATTTTTAATCGGTTGCGAAATTATAATTTTTTTTTGATTTCCAAAGAATTTTTCAAATTATTTTTTGTAAACGGATATTAAACACTTCGTAATCCATCTACTTTGAGCCTCTCAAATTCATAGGATTTCATAAAAATATCTTAAAACAGATAACGAACGTAATGCTTTTATGATAAATATTTTATCTTTGGGAAGAATAGTATTGTAAACACTTTTTGATGATTAAAAAATTTTAAATCTTTTTCAAGAAGCTAATAAAAACTTTTAACTTAAAACCTATTGAAAACAGATATCGACATCCATAACCACTGTCACTTTTCCTTTGACCTGTGGCTCACTTTAATCAAATCTCATCCTGAATTTAAGGCAAAAAGAGTTGAGCTGTTCTCCTCATTTTTCAACGTAGAAAAACCGATAGAGGAGGTTGCGAAAACCGTAAAATATTATGATGATCTTTGTAATACCATTAATGAAGTCACTGGAGGGAATATAGATACTTTTGAAATCTATCTGATGATTCTTGGTGCTTTGGATGTAGATGTAAAACAATTGAATAAGGAAAAGCTCAATGCGTTTTACAGTAAAAGTGAAGATTTATTTCTCGAGTATAAGCCCGTTGTAATTTTTGAAAATATCCACGATTTTTTTGAGGATATCAAAAATCAGGGAAAGACAATTAATATTCTGAGTAATACAGGCTTTATCAAAGGAAAAACAATGAGGAAATTTCTGATCCATGAAAATCTGGATCAGTACATAGATTTTCATATCTATTCTGATGAGATTAACTGTTCCAAACCGAACCCGCTTATTTTCCAGGAAGTGAAGAACAAGGTTAAAGATCAGGATTTGCCGCTGCATCAGATCCTGCATATCGGAGACAATCCGGTGGCAGATTATCAGGGAGCAAAAGACTTCGGTTTCAGTGCACATTTACTTAAACACTAAAAATAAACATGAATAAAAGATACAGCTTACACCACATTCATTCGGCGGATGAGTTCACTTTCTCACCTGCGGAATACAGCTATTTCAAGTATGGCGATAAGTCGTATGCTGAAAAATTTGCCAAAGAATTATTCGATGGATTTATTTCTGAAAATGAGGAGCTTTTAAATACCGATAAAGAGATTGTTGTGCTGCCAAGCCCTTATATGGCGATTCCTACGGCATCCAACTTTTTATGCTTTTACTTTAAAAAACACCTGGATTTTTACCTGTTTCAGAAAGGAAAGAAGTCAAGTATTTTATCAAAGATCAATCGTAATCATACATATATCACAGATTACGGGAATCTTAATTTTGAAGATCGTAAAAATCTGATCGCAAATGATACTTATTATATTGATAAAGATTTTTTGAGAGGAAAACTTTGTATTTTTATAGACGATATAAAAATCACTGGAAGTCATGAATATACGGTCAACAGAATTTTGAATGAATATGATGTGGAGGCGGACTTTATGTTCATGTATTATGCTGAACTGATGAATTTTGACCTTGACCCTAAAATTGAAAACTTTTTCAATTACTATGCAGTAAAAAATGTAAAACATGTTGCAGAAGTGATGAATAAAGAAAGTTTTCAGTTCAATACAAGGATTGTAAAATATATTTTAGGACTGGATTCAAGTAATTTTGATTATCTTACGTCTAAAGTAAAAAGAGAACAGATGGACCTGCTTTTGGAGCTGGCTATCAGTAACAATTATCATTTAATAAAAGAATACGAAAATAACATCAATACTTTAACACAAACGGAATTATATTATGGCTATTAACTTACAAAAAGGACAAAGAGAAAATATTAACGCACCTAAATTCACTGTAGGTTTAGGATGGGATATCAATAATACTTCTACAGGAACAGGGTTTGACCTTGATGCCTCTTTATTTTTGCTTGGGGACGACAAGAAATTAGTTTCAGATAATCACTTTATTTTCTATAACAACCTTGAGTCTCCGGACAAATCTGTAATCCACACAGGAGATAACCTTACAGGAGAAGGAGCAGGTGACGATGAGCAGATCAAAATTGACCTTACAAAAATTGATGATGCCATCAAAGAAATTACAGTAGTAGTAACTATCCACGAAGCAGATTCAAGAAAACAAAACTTTGGACAGGTAAGAAATTCTTTCATCAGAATTTTCAATACAGATACGAATGAAGAGATCTTAAAATATGAATTAGATGAAGATTTCTCAATCGAAACGGCTGTAGAATTCGGAAGAATCTACAACAGAAACGGAGAATGGAAATTTGAGGCTGTAGGTGCAGGACAGAGAGACGGCCTTGAGAAGTTTGTATCAATTTATCAGAAGTAATCATGGACAATCAGGAAAATCAACCCATAGATCCGCTAGGATCAATAGAACCTCTTAAAACCTTTGAACCTACTCCAATGGTTCCGCCAACACCGGCTCAGCCTGTTCAAAATGCAGCGCCGGCAGTGCTTGTGGATAGAGAAGGGAATGTAAATCTGACTCAGCTGCAGTCGGAAGAACGTGAGAAATATGAAGTTCTTGCAAACTCTATTGACGAAGCCAATCCAGGTTCTATCGTGAATTTCGGGGCAGAGCTTCAGAAAACATTAACCAACCAGAGTGACAGCTTCTTAGGAAATGTAAGAAGATCCAACTCAGGAGAAGTAGGAGGGCTTATCAATGATCTTTTGGTAGAGCTTAACTATGTAGATGTAGAAGAACTTAACGGAAATAAAGTGAAAAGTTTCCTGAGCAAATTACCCTTCATGAAAAAGGTAATGACTCAGGTAGAAAATCTGTTTGCTAAATACGATAAGATCATCAACAATATCGAGCAGATCTCTTATAAAGTAAATGCAGGAATCATTACTTCTACAAAGGATAATGCTGTCCTTCAGACCATCTTTGAAAGCAATGTGAATTCTATCAAACAGATTGAAGGTCTTGTGATTGCAGGAAATATAAGAATGGAAAGAGCTGCTGCAGAATTGGCTCAGATGGAAACGAGTCCTCAGAATTTTCAGGATTATCAGATTGCTGATAAGAGAGATTTCATTGCAAGATTAGACAGAAGAATGGCTGATCTTAAAGTGGTGCGTGTGATCATGATGCAGTCGCTTCCACAGATCAGACTGGTACAGAATAACAACGTTTCTATCGCTGAAAAAGCACAGACTATTCTTACTACTACACTTCCTGTTTGGAAAAACCAGCTTTCACTGGCTGTAGCAATGTACAGACAACAGCAGAATATTGAGATCCAGCAGAAAGTATCTTCTACTACAGAAGAAATCTTAAGAAAGAATGCAGAGCGTCTTGGTCAGAATTCAGTGAATGTTGCCAGAGCAAACGAACAAACTATTGTATCTGTAGAAACATTGAAAGAAACAACGTCAATGCTTATCAATACACTGAATGAAGTGAAACAAATCCAGAAACAGGGAGCAGATAACAGAAGAAAACTGGATCAGGATCTTCAGACATTGGAGCATGAACTTAAAGCTAATGTCAGAGGTTAATTTATAGAGTACTAAGGTGGGGGATGATGCAGCAACCATATTGTCGCAAAGCAAAAGAAGATTAACAAAGCTTAAGCTTCTCGCTAATTTTTTTGAACATATTGATATCATATCAATTTATATCAAAACAGATATTATCCACAATCTGTTCCAGGAAAATACGGCTTTGGATTACAATAAACTGGAACTTTTCCACCTGCAGTATACGGACAGCCTCATAGAACTTCTGACTAAAATTAAAAAGCAGAAAGAAAATGATATGCTGGCGGTCATTAATGAAATTAACATCAACAGTAAATATATTTCAGGTTTTGAAGAAAGACAGATAGACAGTTTTCAGACCGACAGGAAAATGTACAGCGGTGTATTTTCCCAACATCTGAAAACATTGTATAAAGATCTTACAGAAGATAGTTTTACAGCCAATTGGGATAATGTATTATACTTTCATAAAAAATATGCTCAGGAATTTTACAGAGCGGAAGCAGATGAAACGCTGTTGAAATCCGATTCATTTCCCGCATATCAGTATAAAGATTACTCTATTGAAAGAAAACTGCTGGGAAGGCTTAATATACAGGGGTTTAAAGTCCGTTTTGTATGTGGTTACCTCATTGGAATCCACGATTATGAACTTTTCAAAATCTTTCAGTCTGATGATCATTTTATTTTCAGTGTTGACGAAAAGAAATTGTATCTTTTTGACAAAGAACTGGATAAGCTGGATATTTCTGAAAATCAATCTAATCAGAGTTCCATTATTGATCAGCTGAAAAGTAAAAATGAACTGCTGGAACACAGTATGAACGAAAGAAAACGTACGTTGCCGGCAGAAGTGGAAGGGGTTTTGAAAGACTATATCAAAAACCTGGAAAATATGGACATTATGAGCAAAATATTTGACTTCGATGAAGAAAAAAATATTCTGCGGGCAATGCTTAATTTGAATTTGAATAATAACTAGAACGAAATTTGAAAAGCAAAGAAGATTACTTTTTTGCAAAATGTAAATAACAACTAAACATAAAAAGATGGCTATCAACTTACAAAAAGGTCAGAGAATTAACCTTAAAAAAGAAAATGGTGCTGAACTTTCCCAGGCATGTGTAGGAATCAACTGGGGAGCAATTGAAAAGAAAGGATTTTTTGGAACTAAAAAAGAAGCAGTAGACTTAGACGGAAGCTGTATTTTATATGATTCAAATAAAAACGTTACTGAAGTAATTTATTTCGGAAATCTTAAATCCAGAAACGGATCTGTAAGACACAGTGGAGATGACCTTACAGGTGACGTAGATGGAGATGATGGATTGGATAACGAAGTAATCACAGTAGATTTCAGTCAGCTGGAGCCCAATGTAGAACATGTGGCAATGGTTTTGAACAGCTACAGAGGCCAGGATTTCGGAACAATTCCTTTTGCTTCTATCCGTATTTATGAAGGATCACCTACCAATGTAAGAGAGGTTTTTGCAAAATATGATATTGCCAATGATGCCTCTTTCAGCGGACATGTTGCCATGATAATGGGTGTTTTCTACAAGAGAAACGGAGAATGGAAATTCAACGCTATCGGAGATCCTACAGCAGATAAAAAACTGGAGCAGACGATCCAAACGGTTCAGATGAATTATCTATAATCAATTGACAATCAAAAGATAAATAAAATAGCAATATTTGTACTCTGTGCATCTATTGCTTTTATCATATAATAACATAACTCAAGTGGAACATCAAAGTATTTTAGAACTGCACCCAGGTCTGGTGTGGGGATTTGCAGTAACAGTCGTTATCATGCTGCTCCTAGACTTAGGAGTATTTAATAAAAAAAGTCACGAAGTATCTTCCAAAGAAGCTACCATATGGTCTATCGTGTGGATTTCGCTTTCTATGGTCTTTTCAGGAGTGGTGTATTGGGTATTCAATACCGATGGTACTCCGGCAAGCCATGCTTTGGCAATAGAAAAATTCACACAATATCAGGCTGCCTATTGGATTGAAAAAGCCTTGTCTGTGGATAATTTATTTGTATTTATCCTCGTTTTCGGATTCTTTAAAGTTCCGAAATACCTTCATCATAAAGTCCTTTTCTGGGGGATTATCGGGGCCTTGATCTTCAGAGCAATCTTCATTTTTGCAGGAGTAGGATTAATAAATCTGACTTATCTTCCTGAGATGAACATCTTCGGAGAAGCAGTGAAAATCAACGTTGTAATGACATTATTCGGGTTGTTCCTTGTTTATGCAGGGATTAAATCCTGGGGTGATGGTGGTGATGACGATGATGAAGATTACAGCAATACAGCAGGTGCAAGACTGATCAAAAGTTTCTGGAAAGTTTCTGACAACTATGATGGAGATAAATTCTTCACGATCCAGAACGGTATCAAAATGGCAACTCCTCTTTTAGTAGTGGTAGGAGTTATCGAATTTACTGACGTTCTTTTCGCAGTAGACTCTATTCCGGCTATTTTTGCGATTTCAAATGATCCATTCATCCTTTATACATCAAATATCTTTGCGATTTTAGGATTAAGATCATTATACTTCCTGTTAGCAAACTTTATCCACATGTTCAGCAAACTTCCCTACGGATTGGCCATTATCCTTTCCTTCATTGGAGTTAAAATGCTTATTGCACCATGGATTCACATTCCGTCTCCGGTTTCTTTAGGAATTGTAGGAGGAGTATTGGTGATCTCTGTTCTTTTATCTATCATCTTCCCTGAAAAAGAAGAAGAGAAGAAGGAAGAATTGGATGAAAAATAATCACATTTAAAATAAAATGAAGGCCTCCGGATTTAGTTCTGGAGGCTTTTTTTTGATTTTTTTTTTTTGGAGAACGTAAAGGCGCAAAGAAGATAAAAGTTATGCTGCTTTTTAAGACGCAAAAAAAATCAAAGATTTTCAGCAAGATCATTTCTTAATTTTTCAGTCCTATTTGCGGTATTCAATTTTATCGAAGATAAAATCCTTGCGCCTTAATACATTATTATAAAAACTTTGGCACCTTTGCGTTTCCAACAAAGCAAAAAAATATTTTAAAAATAAAAACAGACAGACTGGTCTGTATGTTGTTTTTTTTCCTACATTTGTTGCATAAAAGAAAAGCAATATGAAATCTCCAAGAGAAAGAATTATAGAAACCACATTTCAATTGTTCGCAAGACAAGGCTATAATTCTACAGGAATCAATCAGATTATTTCAGAAGCAGAAGTGGCCAGAGCAAGTTTCTATCAGTATTTTAAATCCAAAGAAGACCTATGCGTGGAATTTCTGAAAGTGAGACACGAATATTGGTTCAATGAACTCAATAATTTTTTAGCAAAAGAAAAAGATTCAAAATCTAAAGTCACCAAATCTTTCGATTTCTTAGTCTATATGAACGGGAAAGAAAACTTCAGAGGATGCAGTTTTTTGAATATTCTCTCTGAGATACCCATGGATGATACTAAAATTCTGAGTGTCATTCAATCTCACAAAGCCGATCTCAGAAACTTCTTTTCAGAATGGGTGAATGATGAGGAACTTTCCGATCATATCTACATGCTTTTTGAAAGCAGCATCATAGAAAGCCAGCTTTTTAAATCCAATGAATTAATTGAAAAATCAAAAAAAATAGTCACCAATTTAATACAATAAGTTATGGAACAAAAACATCCGCTTCCGCCTTTCACTCTTGAAACGGCACTTGAAAAAATCCAACTGGCAGAAGATGCCTGGAACAATCAGAATCCTGAAAAGGTGTCCAAAGCATATACTACCGATAGCGAATGGAGAAACAGAGATACCTTTGTGAATGGGAGAGAAGAGATTGTAGCATTTCTCCAGAAAAAATGGGAAAGAGAGTTTAATTATAAACTTAAGAAAGAATATTGGGCTCACACAGACAATCGTATTGCTGTTCGTTTTGAGTATGAATATCAGACCAAAGAGGGAAACTGGTTCAGGGCATACGGAAACGAGAACTGGGAGTTTGATGAGAACGGACTGATGGCGAAAAGATATGCCAGCATCAATGACCTTGCCATCAAAGAAGAAGACCGAAAGTTCAGATGAAATAATAAGAAATTATCTCAAAACTCAAATTATTTGGTTTTTGTCATTCTGACGAAGGAAGAATCTTAATGATAAACAATGATATGAGATTCTTCACTACATTTCATTTCGTTCAGAATGACACTTCCAAGAAATGCTCTTTTTTAGATAAAACCTTTAGATCTGCATGCAAAAATTCATCACTCATCATTTATAATTCATCATTATTTTAACTGTTTTTCCCATGCAGCAGTTTATTAATCTTTCTCCTCGTCTGTACAGACACTTTATAAGCTTCATCACGCAGCTTTTGTATTTTTCCTACAGGCTGAAAAAATATTTTACTTTCAAAAGGATTGAATGAAAGAAGTTCTGTCGTACAATTATGTGAATCCAGCAATGAATTTTTATTGATTCTGACTTCGCCGATTTTAATAAAAGGAGCATTTTTCCATTCAACATTAAGTTTGTTGATGGGTTGGTCTTTCAAATCATGGCAAATCTGTATCAAAACATCTGCTGCAAAATCATTCGTTTGCAGATAATTTTTTAAAGAATCCTTGACCTTCTGTTTTCTTCCAAAATTTTTATCCACAGATTGAGGAGACAGTTTTATTTTAATGACCTGATCGCCCAGACGGTAAGCTCCTACAGAATGATAATCAAATGACAGAATAAAATCATTTCTCTTTCCGATAAGTTTTATCATATTGCGGAGCATATCCCCAGTGAATAAAGAAGGAATTATTTTAACCATCTGAATACACAAAGGGAATACTTTTCTCCATTGCTTCATATAAAGCTGGTTAATGGCTGTAAACAACTTCAAAAACATAGAAACAGAATTAATAGGAAACAAAGGAAAATTGACCAACGGATAATTGGCAAGCAATACTCCGTTTTCATCCTTGATCTGCACAGCAAAGCCATAAGCCGGAATATCTTTCTTTGAGTTTTTGATTTTCAGCTGAGCATTAGAGAAACGTATGGTAAGGTCAAACTTTTCCTTATCGAAAAAAGATTGCAGCGATTCCGGAATATCGGGTTCTATCCAGAATATACCCTTTGCTACCGCATAGGTTTTAGCATGGGCATTTCTGGTCGCATAATTGACGTCACTGATGGAAGAGGATTGTTCAACAAAATCTGCAATTGTTTTTTTATTGATTTCCAGAAGTTTTTTTTCCTCCTCATTCAGTTCATCAAACTTCTTATTATATTTTAATGGATTTGGCATTTAGTTTTTAAAATTCAATTATAACGCCAAGTTTTGAAATCTGTGTTAAGCAAGTATTACAATTGTTTGAATTTTGTGGAAAAGAAGGTTAGTAATAAAGAATTATAAGTCAATATGATTGTATAATTTTAACTGATAATTTATTTAAGTTATTGATTAATAATGTTTAATTGTTTTTAATAAGAATGAATTAATTAGATCTTGTTGAATGTTGAAAGACTTGATTTTTGAACTTCCATCCTCGAGCTTCCATCTTCCAAGCTTAAAAAAGCCTTATCTTTGTAAAAAATTATAATATGGGAGTAGCAGATATGTTATTTAAACGTAAAAAAGAATTAGCAGAAAAGAACCTGAAAGATGGTAAAGAATATATGGAAGAGTATGGTAAAAGAGAAAGCGTTGTGCAGTTACCAAGCGGCTTGCAATATGAAATCATTACAGAAGGTGACGGTGCAAAACCAGGCCCTAAATCTACTGTAAAGTGCCACTATCACGGAACTACCATTTCCGGGAAAGTATTTGACAGCTCTGTAAAAAGAGGCACACCAGCATCTTTCCCTTTGAACAGAGTGATTTCAGGATGGACGGAAGCTCTTCAGTTGATGCCTGTCGGAAGCAAGTGGAGATTGATTATTCCTCCACACTTAGCGTATGGAGATCAGGAAATCAGCAAAGAAATCGGACCCAACAGTACTCTTGTTTTCGAAGTTGAATTGCTGGACATTAAAAAATAATCCTTCTTAAAAATAGATTAAAAATTTACCTGATTTCAGGTAAATTTTTTTATTTGTGCTATATTCGTATTGATAATTGTAAAGAAGAAGAGGAAAATGAATGAAATACAATATATCAATCCTGCACAAAAAAATGACTGAATGAAAAAACTTTTTTACCTTTTGATTGTTTTCGGGCTTCTTACTTCCTGTGTTTCCAGGAAGAATCAGGCTATTCAGCAGAATATTCTCACGCTGAAAGACAGTTATTGTAAAGCTCCGTTCAAATATAACTACAGCAATAAACTTCCGTCGTATAATTCTGACTCTATCTTAGCAGCCAATAAAGAATTAAAAGAAGTCTTTTCTGACCAAAGTATCCTCATCTTAAACGCACTGGATAATTTAGATGAGGTTCATGAGATTATAGATCTTAAAAAAGATTCATCCCTTGCTTCTCAGGTTAAAGTTTTACAGCTGAAGACAAAAATAAACAGTAAAATAACGATTGCTCTTACAGAATTAGATGCTGTCGCTGCAGAATTTGACTGTGAAGGAGAAAGAGTAGCCCAGATTGGAAATTATGTAGATAATCTCAACTCATCAAGAAATAACAAGCTTATTTTATATTCCATAATTGCAGGAGCGGCAGCTTCCATCGCAGGAGGAATTGTACATGATGAAGGCTGGAGTAACGCCATCGATATAGGCGGAGGGGTTCTGGGAGCAGGTTTTGGATTGGCAACTCTTAATCCAAAAGGAAAAAAGGTTGAGTTTATTCATCAGAGAAACCTTTTGAGGGATATCTGGAGAGAAAAACTGGAATCACCCAATTTTCCTCCTTTTATCTGGTATATGTACACAGAGAAAAAGTTTTCCAATAGAGAAGAACATTCCATTATCGGAAACATGAAACTAAGATGGCTTCACTATCAGTTTGATGACAATAAAGAAGTAGCAGATAAGTCTGTGATTTTCAGTGATGGCGGGCTTTACAGAGCCGATGATCTTCACAACCGTGCAGCCATGCTGAATCAAATGCAGTCGGCTACCCGTACCATCAATCAAAACATCAATTATTTGTTGCTTGATCTGGATAAATTAATCCTTTAAGAAAAATTTAACTGTAATAAATTTTGTTACAGTTGAAAAATGTATATCTTTGCAACGTAATTACAATGAACAATACAAGATTTGCTACGGCAGTACATATTATGACATTATTGGCGAAAAGCCCTCAGGAGTGGCTTACTTCTGACTGGATGGCTGGTAGTATCAATGTGAATCCGGTGATTATCCGAAAGGAGATCAGCGTATTGAGAGAAGCAGGTCTGATTATCAGCAGACAAGGAAAAGAAGGAGGGAGCCAGCTTGCAAAAAATGCTGAAATGATCACTATTTCTGAGATCTATAAAGCAGTAAAAAATACAGAAGTATTAGGCAAAAAAAATCAGAATCCCAATCCCGCATGCAGTGTTGGTAAGGAGATTAACAATCATTTAAATACTTTATTTGAAGAAACAGATCGTTTGGTGGTAAACTTTTTAGGAAACAAGTCATTACAAGAATTCACTGACCAGTTTGAATAAAATTTTTTATCCTTAAATGTAACAAAATTTATTACAATTTAATTAAAAATAAAACATTATGAAAAAAGTAGCAGTAATCGGTGCAACAGGATTTGTAGGAGCACACGTAGTATCAGAATTAGCAGACAGAGGATACGCAGTAGAAGCATTGGTAAGAGATGCATCAAAAGTAAAAACACAGGAGAATGTGACAGCAAAAAGTGTTGATGTAAACAATGTAAATGAACTGGCTGAAGCATTGAAAGGAAGTGATGCTGTAATCAGTACATTCAATGCAGGATGGACGAATCCTAATCTTTACAACGATTTTTTAAACGGTTCCGAGAACATTGAAAAAGCGGTAGAACAGTCAGGAGTAAAAAGACTGATTGTAGTAGGTGGGGCAGGAAGTCTTTACACACCTGATCATGTACAAATCGTAGATACTCCTGATTTCCCGGAAGCTTACAAACCTGGTGCAACAGCAGCAAGAGATTATTTAAACAAAATTAAAGAAAATAATACGTTGGATTGGACATTCTTCAGCCCAGCTGTAGAAATGAATCAGGCGAACGTAGGGGAAAGAACAGGAAAATACAGAACCTCATTAGAAACTCCAGTGTTTGATGAAAACGGAAGAAGCCGTCTTTCTGTAGAAGATGTAGCCGTAGTTTTAGTAGACGAATTAGAGCAGAATAATCACATTCGTGAACGTTTCACAGCAGCTTACTAATCGATAAAAGAACAGAAATGATACAAAAAAAATTATGGTCGTTATTAGCACTGTTGGGATTCATCAGCATATTTGCGGGGAATCTCAAAGTGAAAGTTTATAATCCGGGAACCAAGGCTATTTTTCCTATTACGTCAACTATTATCTATGGAGATAAAGATGCTATATTGGTGGATGCTCAGTTTCAGAAACAATATGCAGAACAGCTGGTTAAAGAAATAAAAGCAACAGGAAAAAACCTGAAAACGGTTTTTATTTCTCATAGTGATCCTGACTTCTATTTTGGATTGGATGTGATTAAAAAAGCTTTTCCTAATGCTAAAATTATTTCAACGGCACAGACTGCTTACCTTATATCAGCATCAAAAGATGATAAAATGGGAGTGTGGAAACCACAATTGAAAGCAGATGCACCAATAGAAATTATAATTCCTGAAGCTGTTACGTCAATTCCTGATCTTGAAGGAAACAAAATTGAAATAAGACAAAATCCGGAAGATCCTGCACATAGCTTTCTTTGGATTCCTTCCATCAAAACTATTGTAGGCGGTATTTCAGTTTCCGTTGGTTCACATCTCTGGATGGCAGATACTCAGAATGTAAAAGCAATTGATCAATGGATAGAACAGATTGATGCTATGAAAGCACTGAAACCACAGCAAGTAGTTCCTTCTCATTTTGCAGAACTTTCCACATCACCACAATCTCTTGATTTTGTGAAAAGCTATCTGGAAAATTATAAACAGGCAGTTACCGAAAACAAAACTACATCTGCTATTGTAGATTTCATGGTAAAAAAATACCCTAATCTGCCAGGAAAAGAAGAACTTGAAATGGGAGTAAAAGTTTATCTTAAAGAAATGGATTGGGATCTTAAGTCACCATATCCGGCAATCGGACAGAAAGTGGAAGTGGACTTTGGAGAGGTAAAATTCCTTCTTGATTTTAAAGATAATAAAACCATGACGTTCACAGGAACAGCCGGAAGTTCAAAAAACAGTACAGATACGGTAGAATATACTGCTGTAGAAGTGGCAAAGAATGTTTTTATGGTTTACTGGCATGAGCCCCATCTTGGTTTCAATGTAACCCATATTCAGGATTATAATAAAAATATCATTTATTCAAATATTGCTGGTCCGGACGGTACATTTACCCATCCAAAAGGAACGCTTAAAGTCTTAAAATAAAAAACAGCTGCATGGGCAGCTGTTTTTTTATATCATAAGAATTAACAATCAAAATATCCTTAAAGCTTCGTTAAATCAGCTTGCTGATTCCAACCTTACCTCCTTAAAAGCAAAGAAGGGAAATTAAAAACTTTGTGTTAAAATAATCTCTCGCAGATTTTACAGATTCTGCAGATCTATGATCATGAGCATTATATTCGTGATTCGTGACATTCGTGAAACTATTCGTGTTCTTCGTGTTTAAAAAAGGCCTTTAAATGAATACTCTATTTTTTAAAACCAAAAAACTGCCTCATAAGAGACAGTTTTCTTTTTATAGATTCATAAACAATTTCGGGTTAATCGGAGTATTGTTTTTGTGTACTTCATAATGAAGATGAGGACCTGTAGAGCGTCCGGAATTTCCGGATTTTGCAATTACCTGACCTACTTTTACTTTATCATTTACTTTTGCAACAAGCTGAGATAAATGGCCATATAAAGTAGCCAGTCCGTTTCCATGCGAAACAATTACACAGTTTCCATAGCCTCCTTTTTGTCCGGAAAAAATGATTGTTCCGGTGGCAGCAGCTCTTACATCAGAACCATAGGCAACAGCAATATCCAGTCCTTTGTGGAATTGCATCTGATCAGCTTCAGCAGGTGGATTGTTTTTTTCAGCAACAGCAGTTTTAGTTGCAGGCGTTCCGGAAGCAGCTTTGGTTGTCGTTGCAGGAGCAGAAGTTGCAGCTACAGGAGCCGCTTTTGGGGTAACCATTACTTTTACTTCTCTCTTATTTCCATAGCTGTCTGTAAGTTCTATAATTTTCTCCACAGGTTCAGCTTTTACTTCAGGCTTAGCTGCTGCCACTACTGTTGGTTTTGCCTCTGTTGCTGCACTTGATCTTACCGAAGCAAAAACAGTTTTGAAAGGAATAGGATTTTTTCTTATCCCGAAATTAGAGGAAATATAACCATCAGTAGGCATTCCTAATGGAACCTGCATCAGTTTTTTCTGAAGATCCATTAAATACTGGCTGTATCGGTTGGCCTGTTTGGAAAGATAAATAGAGTTTGAAATACTGTCCTGGTTGAGCATCATTAGTTTTTCATTGGTGATGTCTTTGGACTTCAGGAAGGAGTTGAGCTGAGCAACGGTTTGATCTACAAGAGTAAGATCAGTTTTCATTTTTAGATAATCTACACTGTCTTTTTCAGTGTTTATTTTTACAAGGTTTACTTCGTAGGTTTTGTCATCTCTTTCAGAAAAGAGCTTCGCAATGAATACACCTTGTGCAAAAACTACTAGTAAAAGTCCTCCCAAGAGAATGTTTACGTTCTTCTTGCTGTTTAGAAATTTTTTCATATTTCTTCTCTTAGTAAGTTAAAACGGTTTTGAAGCTGCAAATTTAATTAAAAATAAGCTTTGTGAGTTATTTTTAATTAAAATTCAGTTTTTTCTGTATTTAACGGCTAATTAGCTATTTAATTGTGTTGTAGTGTTAATTTTTTCAGAAAATGGCTTTTATCATAGTTTCAAAGCCCGCGTTACGTCTTTGTTTTAATATCTTTGCAGTTCACATTCCAATTATGGCTAAAAAGAAAATTATTTCAGAATCTTCGAATCCAAAAAAGAATAAAAAGGATATTTCTGTAGGAGTTGTAGGAAGCGGAAGTTTTGCAACCGCTATCGTAAAAATGCTTGTTGAAAACTGCAAAGTAGTACACTGGTGTGTAAGAAGTGAATTTGTAAAAGGAGCTATTGAGCTTCGTGGACACAACCCAACTTATCTTACGGCTGCCCATTTTAATCTTAAAAGTTTAAAACTGACAACAGATATCAACGAACTGGTTACTGCCTGTGATGTTATTGTTCTGGCAACACCGTCTATCTATCTGTCTGATACGTTGGATAAAATGACCTGTGAATATTCAGATAAGATCTTTATTTCAGCAATTAAAGGAATTATTCCTAAAGTAAATGATGTGGTAGCGCATTATCTGCGTGATGAATTTAAAATTGGTTTCAGAAACCAGGCCGTTATTGCAGGGCCATGTCATGCCGAAGAGGTGGCTATGGAAAGACTTTCTTATCTTACTATTGCGACCGTAGAAGATGAGACTGCTGAAAAACTTGAAGGAATCTTCAGTTCAGATTTTATTAAAGTTCATACAAGCAAAGATATTTTAGGAAATGAATATAGTGCAATCCTTAAAAACATTTTTGCCATAGGAGCAGGAATAGCAAGTGGATTGGGCTATGGTGATAACTTTACAGCTGTTTTTGTTTCCAATGCGATCCGTGAAATGGAAACATTCCTGGAAGCGATTTATGAAGCACCAAGAGATGTAAATGAAAGTGCCTACCTGGGTGACCTTTTGGTAACGGCATATTCACTTTTCTCAAGAAACAGAAACCTTGGAAACCTGATTGGGAAAGGATATACCGTGAAATCTGCCATTCAGTCTATGAACATGGTAGCAGAAGGATATTACGCTGCAGATTCCATTTATAAAACGGCAAAACAGAAAAATCTTAAACTTCCGATTATTGATACCGTATATGCTATTTTGTATGAAGGGAAAAATGCTGAAAAGCAGTTTAAAAAATTGACCGCAAAATTGAATTAAAAAACAGGACTTTAAAAATTAAAGTCCTGTTAAACATAAATAATGAAACTTAAGCATTTTTCATGCTTAAGTTTTTTTATAGACTCATCTTGGTAATGACAAGTGATAATGATGATCTGACATTAAGATTACTGGCGGTGAAACCATTTCCTGTATCAAATTCGAACTTCTGACGGATCGTTGTTGGAGCTGCCAATGTTAAAAAATAACTTCCCTGAAAGAATGTAAAAGAGCTTGATAGCTGGCACATTCTGTTGGTTTCCGTAATCGTTGCTGTAGTAGCGGAGTTAATCAGGTAAGAACGGGTACAGGTGAAATTCTGGGAAAGATACTGAGTGTTGGCTGTTCCGTTGTTATTATTCGCATTGCTGGAATCCACAGAATACCGTACAATATAAGTTCCGGCAGGCAGGGTAATCGTGGAATTATCTGCCCCTAGTGAAGCTCCTGTAATTTTATTCGAAGTAACGGCAAAGTTTCCTAACGTATTATTCGTACTTCCAGTAGGGATAAGTACTCCCGAACTGATGAGGAGAGACATAATCTGAGGTTCAGAACCGGAAACGACAATACGCTGCCATTGATTTCTTACCCAAACATAATATCCTTTCGGAAAAGTAGATGCTCCTCCGTTATTGTAAATAATAAGTCCGTCCGTAGGATTAGCAATGGGAGTGGAGGTACTATTCAGAACAAGCAGGTCATATTGAGGAAAAAGAACTCCTTTATTGGAAGAACTAATGTCCAGAACACTGCTCGAATTGGGTGTGTTTGTATTAATACCAACTTGTGCATTTGAGAAAATGCTTAACAGTATCATACAGATTATGTAAATAGATGTTTTCATTGTGCAATTGATTATTGATTAAGGGCTGATCTTTGAATATCAACTTTAGCATTTGTGATGATGATTTCTCCGTTATTAGGAGTTGTTCCTCCGGATCCATTTTGGTAAGTTCCTCCGGCATCATGAGCAATGGCAGGAACTAAAAGAATAGGAGCTGCTGAAGTAGTTACAAAAGAGAAACTCATATTCAGGGTATGGGTCTTATTACTAGCAATCGATTGGGCGTTGATACTAATTGTTTTACCATATTGATTTCCGCTGGACGGATCAATAAGTTTTACAAGATACTGATGCAAATGAACAGAAGTTCCTCCGATTCCGGCAGTAGTGCTTTCAAGAGCTGTTCTGATATTCAGACATACATTCACCAGATAACCACTGTTTCCGGGAAGTGTGATAATTCCTGTAGAAGTATTGTATAAAGCTCCGATATCATTAGATACAACAGTAAATGCAGCATCGTTGAAATTTTTGTATGTACCGTTGGCAAGACCTCCAAGTATTGAATAATCAGAGGTGCGTTGGAGCATCATATAACTTACAAGGTTATACGTATCAGAAAGCTGAGTCCACATATTGTTTTTCCAGATATAAAGACCGGGACTAATGGAGTTCCCTTTATTATAAACAACCAGCCCTTCTGCCGGATTATTTACCGGAGAGGTATTACTCAAAACATCTACAATATCTACTCTTGGAAGAAGTACTCCTTTATTGGTAGTCTGCGAAACATCCAGAACAGCTGAGCTGTTGACTGAAGTTTTTCCAATAGCAACCTGTGCATATATGGTCTGGGCTATAATCAATAATAGCAGAATATAACTTTTTTTCATATGTTGATTGTTTTTTATAACTGAGATATTTTAATATAAGAACCGGTAGGAATTACATTCACGAGATCGTAGAATGTACTGTTTTGCATTCTTCCAAGATTTAATCTTAAGCCTCCTATAATGTTGGCATTCGCATTAGCAGGAACGGTGTAATAATAGGACCAGGTTGCAAGATGGTTGGTGCTGACTTTAGAAACAATAGGAACTTCTTTCCTTGTAGCACCTCCTCCGGTAAAAGTATTCGTTGTATTATTATAGGTATCGTTGATGAAATCTATAAAATATCCCATTAGGTAATAAGTACTCCCGGAAAGTGGAGCAGTTCCTCCCTGTCCCGATGGGCTTTCCTGAGGTGAATTTAAATTCAGGTTAACCTCTACCAGATAATTTCCCTGTGGAAGAATCAAAGAATATCCTCCGGAAGTGTTCGGAAGAACTTTAAATCCACTGATATTTGATACCCCTGAAACCGCAGGATTATTTACCATAAGCTGAGTGCTGGCACCCGCGATGGCATTGTCAAGAGCAGATAGTGATCCAGTAAAATCAAGATAGGCAACTTTGGGAGTGTTTTGTGCATCAATTGTGCTTTGCCATGAATTGGTAGTACTATTAAAAAAATGAAGAGCTTTGTTGTTACTGTTAGTTCCTCCATTGAATCCAATGAGTCCATTGGCAGGAGAAGTGACAGGGCTCGTTGTACTGGTCAGGTTAGCAATATTAAGGTTGGGGAATAATACTCCTTTATTACCTCCGGAAACGGTTACCGTGGGAGCTGTGGTATAGCCACTACCTCCGTTGTTAATCGTTATACCTGTAAGCTGACCATTGGAAATAACTGCTGTAGCACGGGCTTTTGAACCTCCGTTCACGACAGATCCTCCTCCATAAAAATTAATTGTTGGTGCGGAAGTATAACCACTACCTCCGTTGTTGATGGTAATTCCGGTAACAGCACCTCCCGAAATGGTGGCGGTAGCTGTGGCAGGTGTTCCACTGAAATTCTCAATGTGCAGAATAGCACTGGGGTCCGGTGTGGACGTGTTGATTCCTACACTTCCGCTCTGGGCAAATCCCATTGTCGCGAACAATGTACTCACGAAGTTAATAATTCTCATCTTTAGTATGTTTATGAAATAATTTTAATTAAATACTTGTTGGAATAGGTATTAAATCAATTGAAAGGTACGTAAAAAAAACAGTTGTTCAATGTGGTATGTGTAGAATTGCGTCTGTAAAATTATTTATTTATCAATAAAAAGTGATATTTAATATTTTTAGTGTAATTATTTATCACTTATTGTTGATAAAATAAAATGACGTAAATGGTTATGGTTGCAGTATTTAATATGATGAACTTAAATAAACTTAAATTTTTATAAAATTTTATCCTTCAATAGTTCATCAATTAGTTACCATTCAGTGAAATAAAAAAATAAAAAATTAATATTTTTATAAGGAGATATTTTACATTATCAATCATTTCAATGGTACTTTATTGAAATTTTCCATGGTTTTTTGTTGTGTACTCAATAAGTGTTTTGAACTAAAAAATAACGTGTTAAAATCGTTCCGGTTTTTAAAACTTTTCCCGAAATTTGAAGTAAAATTTTAAAATTATGTCACAATCGCTTACAAGCAGAACACCGAAACCTAAATACGACGTTGTACTGATAGGCGGCGGAATCATGAGCGCCACTTTAGCAACGCTGCTTCATGAATTTGATCCAAATCTTGAAATCGCGATCTTCGAAAGACTAGGAAGATTTGCCAAAGAAAGTACAGCTGCATGGAACAATGCCGGAACAGGACATTCCGCTTTTTGTGAGCTAAATTATACCCCTGAAAAGCCAGACGGATCTATTGATATTTCCAAGGCAGAAAGCATTGCAGAGCAGTTTGAAATTTCAAAACAATTCTGGTCTTATCTGATTACCAAAGGATATATTCATGAGCCCAAAGAATTTATCAATTCATGTGCACATATGAGTCTGGTATTCGGAGAAAAAGATGCTGAATATCTTAGAAAACGTCATGATAAGATGGCGGAATCTGTTCTTTTTTCAGGAATGGAATTTTCTACAGATCATGAAAAGCTGAAAGAATGGATTCCTTTGGTGATGAGCAAAAGAAATCAGTCTGAAGTAATGGCTGCAACGAAGATGGATATGGGAACGGATGTGAACTTCGGAACACTGACAAGAAAAATGGGAAGACATCTTCTGGAAGATTCCAATGTTGAGGTTTTCTTATACCACGAAGTGAAAGATATCAGTCCGAGAGAAAGTGGTAAATGGGAAATGAAAGTGAAGGACAGAATTCATAGCCACAAACAGGAAGTGGTAGCAGATTTTGTATTCATTGGGGCAGGAGGCTATGCACTTCCACTACTGGATAGTTCAGATATTAAAGAAAGTGAAGGATACGGAGGTTTTCCGGTTTCTGGTCAGTGGTTGGTCAGCCATAATCAGGAGTTGGTAGAAAAGCACCATGCTAAAGTATATACTCAGGCTACGGTAGATGCTCCGCCAATGTCCGTTCCGCACCTTGATCTTAGAATCATTGATGGGAAAAAAGCACTTCTTTTCGGACCTTTTGCAGGATTTTCAACCAAATTTTTAAGAGAAGGAAGCTATCTTGATCTTCCTGAAAGTGTTAATACGAAAAACTTAAAATCACTTTTCGGAGCATGGTGGCACAATATTCCACTAACGAAATATCTTATTCAACAGGTTGCCATGACGAAATCTCAGAGAATGCAGCATTTGAGAGAGTTTATCAAGGATGCTAAAGAAGAAGACTGGGAACTGAAAGTAGCAGGACAGAGAGTTCAGATCATCAAAAAAGATGAAAAAGAAGGAGGTAAGCTGGAATTCGGAACTGAAGTAGTGGTGAACAAGTCTGGAACTATTGCTTCTTTATTGGGAGCTTCACCGGGTGCTTCCACTGCAGTCTATGCCATGCTGAACGTGCTGGAAAAATGTTTCCCTGAAAAACTACATGGAGAATGGAAAGGGAAGCTGCTCGAAATGGTTCCTTCTTACGGACAAAAACTTGCTGAAAACCCTGAGCTGACCCATGAAGTAAGAAATTACACCAAAGAAAAATTAGAACTAGAATATTAACATCAATAATGAGCAATGAGTAATAGCCTTTATTACTCATCGCTCATTACTTATTACTCATAAAAAGGTGGAGGAAGTAATTGTAAAACCAGTCATTGCAAAGGAAATCCTGGAATCTCTTCAGGCAAAAACAGAAGAGGAGAGGCAGGTGATTGTACATTGTTGTTTTCCGGCGTCACCGTTTCTGGGAAACCTGATCAGGATCTGGCATTCGACCTATCTTTTTGACAACCAGTCTGAGCATAGAAGCAAAATGATTCATGCAGAAAATATTTCAATTTCGCCCTATTGGACGCCGGTTCCTTTTATGAAAGACTTTTGGTTTACCTTGATATTTTCCGGGCTTCCGAAAGATTGTAAAAGTTTTGATCTGAAAGAAGTGATTCCTGAGGAAGGAGGCTTTTTTGTAGAATCAATCAAGAGAAATTCTTCTGACGTATATCGTGTGAAAATATCAGAATCTTATTAATATGAAAGTAAGGGAAGAAAAGCTGGAACAGATTATTCAATGGGCTGAAAACAATCCTGATATCCGTGCTGTTCTCCTGACCAGTTCATTGGTAAATCCTTATGCTCCGGTAGATGATTTTAGTGATCTTGATGTAGAACTTGTTTTTGAAAACAGGACATCTTATGAATCCGGAAATGAATGGATCAGACTCTTTGGTGAGCCTATTTCCATGATTGAAGAAGATGACGGCGTTTTTGACGGAAAACATGCCATGAAAATGGTGTTGTACAAAGACCATGTGAAGGTTGACTTTAAACTGTATCAGGCAGCAGAGTTTATTGAAGAAATTAAAGAAGAAAACCTTCCTGAAGACTGGGACGTAGGATACAAAGTTTTAATAGATAAAGATAAGCTGACTAAGAATTTGAAACCACCAACGTATCAGTCTATCATGATTCAGAAGCCAACGGAAAAAGAATTTCAGCAACTGATGAATGATTTCTGGTGGGATACAACCTATGTGGCAAAGTGCTTGAAGCGTGGAGATATTTTTTACGCCAAGTTTATGTCTGAAAATATTCTCCGTACAGATTATTTTGTCCCTTTGATTGAATGGCATATTGCCGGAAATCATGACTGGCAAAATACCACAACCAATAAACACGGAAGACTTTTCAAAAAATATTTATCACAGGATCTATGGAATAAAGTAGAAAAAACATTCTCTGGAAGCAATATTGAAGAAAACTGGAATGCATTGTTTGCTTTTGCAGATCTTGTTCATGAGTTGGGAACTTCACTGGCAGAAAAGCTTCATTTTATCTATCCGGCAAAGCTGGAGGATGATATTCGGAACTATCTTAAGGAAGTACAGACAATGCCTTAATTTCAGGCAAATTCATTCTGTATAATAAGGTTTTCAATACAATATTCTGCAATGGCTGTAATGGTTACAAACGGGTTTACACCAATGGTTCCCGGAATTAAAGATCCATCAAGAACATATAAATTTTCATGATCCTTTAGCTTTCCATATTCGTTGGTAACTTCTCCTAAAACGCACCCGCCAAGCGGATGATAACAAATATCTGCCCCAAAACCATTATCGAAAAGAAGATGACTTCTGGTACCGCCATTGGCTTTATTCATTTTCCGGATAAAATATTGGGCATTTTCTTTCATTTTGGCTGTATTGCTCTCATCCCAATTCAAAGTAAGAGATTGGCTTGTTTTATTATAAGCAACTTTTCCTTTCTTATCAACCCTGTTGATGAGCAGGTACAAAGCGGTAGCAACATCCATTCCCATAGGTAAAGGAGCTATTTCTGTGAAAAACGGATGTTCAGGATCATTCCAGTTGTCAATTCCTCCTACCGGAATAGTGGATTGCTTAGCTCCGGTGCCGCCAGACAAAGGCTTCACCCAGTTTCTTCCCGTCATAAAATTTCCGTTATTTCCCCAGTTTTTACCAACCTTTTCATGGATGGGAAATCCGTTTTCTGCATGAGATTGTAGCAGAAGCTGTAAAGTGCCCATTGTTCCTGCAGAAAGAATCAGTTTTTTACAGTGGAAAACTTTGTCGGCAATCAAAGCTCCGGAAGTATCAATCTGCTGGACATTCAATGTATAACTTTTGTCATCATTCAATTGAATGGTCTGGACACGGTGGAGATCAAGAATTTCTAAATTTCCTGTTTCCAACGCTTTCTTGAGATAAGTTTTATCTAAACTGTTTTTCCCGTGATTGTTTCCATAGATTACTTCAGTATTAAGAGCCGAGCGGGGAACTTCATTCCGGAATTCTTTTTCCATGTATTTAAAATCATACACATTGGGAACTCTCATCGTTTTAAAGCCAGCCTTGTGAGCCTCTTCTTCACCTACCCGCGTGAATTTATAATAAGGACAGTCTTTCAGAAACTGTTCGTCAATCACATTTACTTTAAGTTCTTCCCGTACCAATGGAAAGTAATGGTTGTAAAATTTTTCTGCATCAAGATTTGGAAAAACTTCTTTAAAATAGCTTTCTTTAGGAGTAACAGCCATTCCGCCATTCACCAGAGAACCTCCGCCAACTCCTCTTCCTACCCAGATTTTAATATGATCAAAATCCATACGGTCCAATGTTCCGGTAAAAGGAGTTAACGAAAAAATATTCATAAAAGGAGCAATGCTTTTGTTTTTCAACCATGCAGAACTTTTCCCGGGTTTCAAAAGATTGGAATAGGGAATTCCTGCTTTTTCCCAGTTAAGCCCCATCTCCAGTAGTACTACTTTTTTTCCGGCTTCACACAGACGAAGGGCAGATACAGCACCTCCATATCCACTGCCAATAATAACAATCGGAACATCGTGATATTCCTTTATCTGATTGTTTCTTCTTTCTGCAGCATAAAATAACTCAGATTGAAGAAAATAAAATCCTGATATTGCCAAGACACCGGTCTTAATGAAACTTTTTCTGTCCATGAGCTTTGTTTTTCAAAAAGTATGCTAGATTATCAGTGGTTAATTTTATTTAAAACAGATTATATTTTTTATTACAATTTTAACTTTTATTGTTTCGGAAATTCATAGTTTTACTTATAATTTTAAATTCATGAAAAAATATATCATACTCTTTCTATTGCTTCCACTATGGGTTTTTTCTCAAAAAAAGATGTCAAAGGAAGAGAAAGAAGTACAGAAATTTCAGAAAGAACTTAATGCCGAATACCTCAATCCAAAAGAAACTCCATTAAGAGGTGATAATTTTAAAAATTTTAAAAAACATCCTTTCTTTCCTTTTGATGCTAAATACAGAGTTACTGCAGAATTTGTAAAATCAGAAGATACAAAACCCTTTGATCTTCCTACGTCTTCAGGAAAAACAAAATCTTATCAGGAATACGGAAAAGCAACATTTACACTGGATGGGAAACCTTATACCGTTACTTTATACCAGAGTCTGGATTTGATCAAACAGGAAAAATATAAAGATTATCTCTTCCTTCCGTTCCGTGATGCTACCAATGAAAAGGAAACCTACGGAGGAGGGAAATATATGGATCTTAAAATCCCGAAAGGAAATACCATTGTGCTTGATTTTAATCAATCCTATCATCCTTTCTGTGCTTACAATGCTTATGATTACAATTGCCCTATTGTTCCTGAGGAAAATAAACTTCCCGTGGAAATACGTGCTGGGGTAATGTATGAAGATATTTACCATCACTAATACTATGATACACTTAGAATTCTTTAAACCAGAAGATCTTTCCGGAGTCAGTTATGCTTTGGATGAAAATCAGATGAGATTTACAGCAACTGCTCAGCAGGCCTTACAAAGCATCAGCGAACGGGATGATGATGACGCATTTCCCGTGACAATCTTTGAAAGTGATCTGCCTGTAGGTTTTTTTGTCCTTGATTTTGGAAAAGATAAATTAGATCTTACGGATAATGAGAATTCGGTTTTACTGCGTTCCCTTTCTGTGAATCCCCAAATGCAG
Organism: Chryseobacterium metallicongregator; assembly: GCF_031324065.1. Taxonomy (NCBI): domain Bacteria; kingdom Pseudomonadati; phylum Bacteroidota; class Flavobacteriia; order Flavobacteriales; family Weeksellaceae; genus Chryseobacterium; species Chryseobacterium metallicongregator. Next base: position 65,853 of record NZ_JAVIXS010000004.1, on the reverse strand, counting down.
GGCAAAGGAATTGGAAAAGCGGCGATGCTTGAAGTGGGTACTTTTGTTAGAAACCGTTTCAATAGCTGTGATGAAATTGTACTTGCTGTCAACCAGAAAAATGAATCTGCTTACCATATTTATCTTCAGGCAGGATACATTTATGATGGTAAAACCAGAATAGGAAGAAGCGGACCTCAATACCTGATGTACAAAAAACTTTAATAAAATTTTAAAATCATAATTTTTTATCTGCTGATATCTTTCCCTAACTTTGAGTAACATCAAATTATAAAACATGGAAATATCACTTCAGAATCAGGTGGCTGTAGTCACAGGAGCTTCCAGTGGAATCGGTTCAGGAATTGCAAAATCATTGGCAGCAGCAGGAGCAACAGTCATTGTTAATCATTCTTCAGAAAGATCTGCAGAAGAAGCTAAAGCTGTTTTAAAAGAAATAACGGATGCGGGAGGTAAAGGAATAACCTACCAGTGTGATGTTTCCAAAGAAGATCAGGTAGTGAAGATGTTTCAGGATGTTGTTTCTGAATTACAAACGGTAGATATTCTGATCAATAATGCAGGTATTCAAAAGGATGCGAAATTCACTGAAATGACTATGGATCAATGGAATGCTGTGATAGGAGTCAACCTGACCGGACAGTTTCTTTGTGCCAGAGAAGCTATTAAAGAATTTCTAAGAAGAGGAATTGATCCTTCAAGGTCTGTTGCCTGTGGAAAAATCATTCATATCAGTTCAGTACATGAGATTATTCCATGGGCAGGACATGCTAATTATGCTTCCAGTAAAGGTGCAGTCAGAATGCTGATGCAGACATTGGCTCAGGAATATGGTGCAGATAAAATCCGTGTCAATTCCATTTGTCCGGGAGCTATTCAGACACCGATTAACCAGAATGCATGGGGCACTCCGGAAGCCCTCAATTCTCTTCTTACTCTTATTCCCTATAACCGAATCGGACAACCGCAGGATATTGGCAATTTAGCTGCATTTCTTGCAAGTGACCTTGCAGATTATATCACAGGAACCAGCATATTTGTAGATGGGGGGATGACTACGTTTGAAAGTTTTTCTACGGGAGGATAGGGGAATTCAACGTTTAAAGTTTAAAGTTTTGAGGTTGTTCTTAGGGCTTGAAACGAAATTAAATATTACTCATTGCTTATTACTCATTATTCATAATTATCACTTATGTCAGAAAAACAGAGAATTTCAGATGTTTCATGGAAAAAATGGGGACCTTATGTCAGTAATCGTGAATGGGGACTTGTTCGTGAGGACTACAGTGAAAACGGAGATGCATGGAACTATACCAATCATGATACTGCTGAAGCCAAAACCTACCGTTGGGGTGAAGAAGGAATATGTGGAATCTGTGATGATCTCCAGAAGCTTGTATTTTCTGTAGGATTTTGGAATAAAAAAGATAAAATGGTTAAAGAGCGGTTCTTTGGACTCACCAATGGCCAGGGAAACCACGGTGAAGATGTTAAAGAATATTTTTACTATCTGGATTCCACCCCTACGCATTCTTACATGAAGATGCTGTATAAGTATCCTCAAAATGCTTTTCCTTATGAAGATCTCATAAAAACAAATGCTGCAAGAGGAAAAGAGGAAGCTGAATATGAATTGCTTGATACAGGGATTTTTGATCACAATGAATACTTTGACATCTTTATTGAATATGCAAAAGAAAGTCAGAATGATATCCTTGTAAGACTAACAGTAGTCAATAAATCCGAAAAAGAAGCACCTTTGGTAATTCTTCCGACTGTCTGGTTCAGGAATACATGGAATTGGGGATATGATGATTATAGACCACAATTGTCTGCTGAAGATGCAGATCATATTAAAATCAATCATCAGGATATCGAGGTTAAAAATGTCTATGCAAAACAATCTTTAAAGACATTGTTTTGTAACAACGAGACCAATAATGAAAGGCTTTACCAATCTTCCAATGAGTCAAAATACTGTAAAGACGGGATTAATAATTTTGTGATGACGGGAAATTCTCAGTCTGTGAATCCCCAAAATACTGGAACCAAAGCTTCTTTCTTTATTGATGAGGATTTTAAAGGCGGAGAATCAAAAACATTTGAATTCAGGCTTTCAGATAAAGATATAAGAGGACCTTTTAAAGATTTTGAGATTCTTTTTGAACAAAGACAGAAAGAAGCAAATGAGTTTTATGCAGAAATTCAGAAAGGAATTGCTTCAGAAGATGAAAAACTGGTACAAAGACAGGCTTTTGCCGGAATGCTTTGGAACAAAATGTTTTACCATTACAATGTGGAAAAATGGCTGAAAGGTGATCCTGCCGAAATACCTCCGCCAAAGTCCAGAGAAAAAATAAGAAACTACGACTGGAAGCATCTTAATAATGAACATATTATTTCCATGCCTGATAAATGGGAATATCCATGGTATGCAACATGGGATCTGGCATTTCATACCATCAGTTTTTCGTTGATAGATCCGGATTTTGCAAAACATCAGCTCAAACTTTTCCTGTTTGAATGGTATATGCATCCCAACGGACAGCTGCCTGCTTACGAGTGGAATTTCAGTGATGTAAATCCTCCGGTACATGCATGGGCAGTTTTCAGGGTATTCAAAATTGATGAATATTTAAAAGATAAACCCGATCTGGAATTTCTGGAAAGTGCTTTCCAAAAGTTATTGATGAATTTTACATGGTGGGTTAATAAGAAAGACCTTAACGGAAATAATATCTTTGAAGGCGGATTCCTGGGGCTTGATAATATTGGGGTTTTTGACCGGAATTCTGTTTTACCCAACGGAGAACAGCTGGAGCAGTCGGACGGAACGAGCTGGATGGCGATGTTTGCCCTGAATATGATGAGAATTGCCTTGGAACTGGCTCTTTACAATAAGGTGTATGAAGAGATGGCGATGAAATTCTTTGAACATTTTCTGTCTATTGCGCATTCACTCGATAATATGGGTGATGAGAATTTCAGTCTTTGGGATGAGCAGGATGAATTTTTCTATGATGCCATAGCTTCCAGCGACGGAACTCATATGTATTTGAAATTGAGAACCATTGTCGGACTAATTCCGATGTTTGCCGTTGAGGTCATCGATGATGAAATGATTGAAAATCTTCCCAATTTCAAGAAAAGAATGAAATGGGTGCTGGATAATAAACCTGAACTGGCTTCTCTGGTTTCAAGATGGGAAGTGAAAGGACAGGATTCCAAACACCTTTTGTCTCTGCTTCGGGGTCATCGTTTGAAAAGACTGTTAAACCGAATGTTGAATCCGGATGAATTCCTGAGTGATTACGGAGTAAGAGCTTTATCCAAAGAATATGAAACCAATCCTTACACTTTAACATTAAATGATACGAATTACAGCGTGAAATATACACCTGCTGAAAGTGATAGCGGACTTTTTGGTGGAAATAGCAACTGGCGCGGTCCGGTGTGGTTTCCTATCAATTTCCTTATTATTGACAGCCTTCAGCGTTTTTTCTTTTATTACAGCCCGGATTTTTTAGTGGAATATCCTACAGGAAGCGGTAATTATTCTAGCCTGGATCAGATTGCAGATGCCTTAAACAAGAGATTAGCCAAGATATTTTTAAAGGATGAAAATGGTAAACGCCCGGTTCATGGACAGTATGAAAGATTTCAGACCGATCCTGATTTTAAAGATTATATTTTGTTCTATGAATATTTTCACGGAGACAACGGCCGTGGAGTAGGAGCTTCTCATCAGACGGGCTGGACAGGACTTATTGCTAAGATTCTTCAACCTAGATTTTCCAAAAAAGAAATGGCAGAATCCGAAACAGAAATGCCGGAAGATATTGGAAAAGCAACAGGGAAGGAATAATATTATCTATTCAAATATCTGCTGTATAATTTCCAAGGAGGCAGGAGTTTTGAAATCCGTGATATGGTAATGATAGTATACTAAAAGACTGTCAAGGAAATCTTTTCTTAAGGAGGAATGGATTTTTGTGGCGTAAAAATCTTCTGCACAAAGTGCTTCTTTCCACAGCATGGAAATTTCTTCATTGAAAAGCTGGTGGCTTATTCCCAGTGAAAAAGTTCCTGTTTCCGGATCTAAAAACCTGCCTTCGCTCAATAAGGGTGCAACACCCTGAATTTTTAAAAAAGCAAGCAAAAACAGAAGATGTGCCTGATAATTTTTATTGGTCAGCTCACTGATAAGATGATCAATACAAGAATAGATCGGAATATTTTTATTCTCATGTTTAAGAATATGACTCAGAAAATCTGAGATAAAGAAAATGACGGTATTAACCTTGATATCTGTATAAATGTCGTTGTTTTTTACCAGTTCAAACTTTGAAACAGACGGAATACCGTTGCCTCGTGATGGATTTACAGAAAAATTGAGCTGGCTCAACGGTTGAAGCAAGGCTTTCTTTTTATTCTTTTTGGAATAAATTCCCTTCAGAAAATAGCTCTGGAAACCTTCTTCTTCTGTAAAACAATGCAATACAGCATCATTTTCCCCATATTTGATAAATGAAAGTAAAAAACCGTTTTGTGAATTCATTAATTAACCACTCCTATTTTGGCGGTAGCTTTATCAGATCCGTCTTCATTCGTCATCAGGACAAAATAAATTCCTGAGGCTACTCTTGTTCCTTTCTGATTATTCAGATCCCATTCATAATATCCTCCTCTTGCTACAGCTGAGTGAACTACATTTCCTGCAGCATCTACAATTCTTATATTGGTCTTTTCTGCAAGGCCTTTTATCGTTACTTTTCCTTTGAAATTAGAATAAACAACAGGATTAGGATATACTACCACATCACCAAAATTAGATGTCACATCTGCAACATCTCCCTGATACGTTACAATACCATTATACGTCACAAAATATACCTTACCTGTTTTCTTATCAACTTTTATATCAGTAACACTATTCGTAGGGAGTGGTGAATTTTCTTTTGTAAAATGTTTTATGGTTCTCTGACCGTCTGAAGACAGGTAATAAACACCACCACCATCAACAGATACCCATTTATAATCACCTGCATCCACAGCGACCTGAAGAATTGCGGATTCTCGGAAAAGTTCTTCACCTAAACCATTCTGCTCTATAACTATAGGCTCCACTTTTGGCTGGGCGCTTTTTATTTCTGTTGCTGCATTAGGCATAATCCTTAAGCCTCCGTCCGTACCGATCCATGCATCTCCGGACTTATCAAATGCTACCGATAAAATTCCTCCCGAACTGTTAAATCCATTAGATGTTCCCAGGATATAATCATTATCATCAGAAAGATTAGTGGCATTTTTATAGTCATATACCCAGAAATTATTAGATCTTGGCAGAGGAGTCCATAGCATGTTTTCATGGTAAATAGTCTTTTGTATTCCATCACTGGCAAGAACTATTTTCTTGATAAGAAAATCATCAGCTGCTTTATCGTAGATTCCTATAGAAGGGTTTCCATCATTGAACCCAAAAGAAACAAACAGATTATTTTGCGGGTCTACAGCAAAACCTACCGGACGTCTGAGGTAAGGCTGTGCTCCCAGATTATAATATTTTACCAGTTCAAAATCTTTGCTTGTAGCATTATATTTCATTTTATATACCCCGTTATCCAACATTGTATAATTGGTAAAGAGTACTTCATTACTGTTATAAGGACTTATAATAGCATCCAATACGTTGATAAAGATGGGACGATTGGGATTACTTTTATTGAAAAATGAAGGATAAATCCACTCTGTACCATTGAAATAATAAAATCCTGGTTCTTGTGGCTGAATAAACGGATGGTTGTAGTTATTGGCTCTGGCACCAGAGGAAACCAGAAGCTGATTATTATCAAAAAGATTGATATTATAAGCAAAATTGAAGTAAGGTCCGGAAGGTTTAAAAGTATTGTTCCCTTCATCCTTAATTCCCGATAATACTGTTCCGCCTAAAATCTTTCCACCAGCTGTTAAAGCAGTATTACATTCTTCACCAAGGCTTACCGCATTTTGCGATACTCCGTTGATTCCATAAGTGTATACTCTGTTATCTGTAACCACAATACTATTTGAAGTCATAACAACATCCCTGATTTTTTCAAAAGTAGTCGGAAGCTGTGTTGGAGTACCGTTGTTATAAATATAAGCTGCTGTAGCCGTTGAATAAACCAATTCTGATTCTGAATCTATGTGTTTGAAAGCTCCCGGAGCTTCCGTTGTCCAGGTAGAATATACAGGAAATGTAGTATTCATTTGATGACTTTTCAATCCTGTATCTGTTACAGAATATACTTTATTCCCGAATATCGTAGCTTCATTACTTGCCTGATAAACACCACCGGACAGGAAAAATGCAGAATCACCAAACTCTTTATTCTGAAGGTTAAATATGGAAACTCCATATCCAACAGAAATGACAGCCTGATTTCCGGTGATAGAAATGTGGTTAATCTTTTTATCTCCATTATATCCTGTAGCAATAGGAATATCAACAATATATTTGATCTCCTGCGGGGTAATCACATCCATAGATCCGTTTTCATAACCAATAAGCCCTGTTTTAGTCTGAGGATTATAATCGAAAGCGGTAATTCCGATGTTGTGCAGACCATTGGCTTTGGATAACTTCGTAATTTCTCCTGTTGATATTGTATAATAGAATATTCCGTTTTGAGTGGCTGCAATGATTTTTCCATTGTCTTCTTTCATTGCTAAGACATTATTGTAGGAAAAAAGATCTGCCCACTTTTTGGATGAAATAACCTGCGCTTTTGTCAATTGCAGGGATGCTAAAATACCAAGAGAAATTATAGAGAGTTTTTTCATATTATGCGGTTATGCTGCTATCTATCACCTGATTGTTCCAGGAAATATGCTTTACGTTTTTGTTTGTATCAAAATAAAAATCTATTCTACCTAAAAGAAGACCTGCCCATCCCACCTGGTTAACAAGGACATTTTTGCCCTGTCTGTTGGTAAAGGTCTGAGGTTCCGGTAAGAATGTATGAGTATGGCCTCCTAAGATAATATCAATATTTTCTGTATTGACCGCTAAAATTTTATCACTTATTTTATTAGGTTCGTCCCTGTAGTCGTAACCGATGTGTGAAAGACAAATCACAAGATCACATTTCTTTTCTTTCTTCAGGAAGTTTGAATAATGCTGTGCTACATCAATCGGGTTGGAATAAACGGTTTCTCCGTACTGCTTTTTACCTACAAGGCCATCCAGCTGGATTCCTACTCCAAAAATTCCTACTTTGATTCCATTCTTATTGAATATCTGGTAGGGAAAAGTTTTCCCGTCAAGAACAGTGTTTTTAAAATCATAATTGGAACAGATAAAAGGAAACTTCGCATTAGGAAGCACTTTTAAAAATCCATCAAGTCCATTGTCGAAATCATGATTTCCCATGGTAGAGGCGTCATATTTCATCATAGACATTAATTTGAACTCCAGTTCTCCTCCGAAGAAATTAAAATAAGGAGTTCCCTGGAAAATATCTCCGGAATCAAGAAGAAGAACATTGCTTTCCTGACTTCTGATCTGTTGGATTAAGTTTGCCCTTCTTGCAAAACCTCCCTGATTAGGATTTTTGGTATAGCTTGCATCAAAAGGCTCTATTCTGCTATGTTGGTCATTGGTATGTAGAATAGTCAGTTTATTTGCAGATTTTAAATTAAGAATTTTTAATTCCTCTGCCATCATCATATTGGGAGCTAAAGCCATTGCTAAAGATCCGCCGCCTATTGCTTTTAAAAAACTTTTTCTATCCATTATTACTTCCCAATAAAATTTAAACGAACATCCGAATTAGCCACCACTTCAGGTGATTTTTTAAAATAATCGATAAATAAATCTCTCATTTTAATTCCTGTTGCAATGGATTCTCCTTTGGCAAAGAATTTCATATTGTCTCCTCCCAGTGCAAGATAGTCTGAAGTAGCAATATAATAATCTTTAGAAGGATCTACTGTATTACCATTGATTAAGGATTTGATTACCTGTCCGTTTTTTGTTTCAATATATAAATGAGAAACAGGATTGTTGACCTGCGTTTTTGCATAATACTCAAAAAGCCCCTGTAAATCTGCTCCTTTCATTTTTACAATAACCACTTCATTTTCGAAAGGCATTACTTCAAATACATTTTTAAGTAAAATATCTCCTTTTCCAATAGTGGTTCGAATTCCTCCGATATTGATCAGTGCAGCGTCTACGTTTTGCTTAAGATGAGTTTTAATCCATTCATTACCTCCTTCAAACGTATAGTCAGCTAAAAGATTACCCAGATTGCTGTTATCGCCCTGCTTGGTAAGATCCACATTGGTATGCGAGATCTTCTGGTTCATTTCTTTGTCCAGTTTCAGCTTATAAGGTTCGATAAATTTTACAAACTCCTCATCATTCTTTAGCTCATTATTAATAGAAATATTTTTCTGGGTCTTTACACTCACAAGCTGCGGCACAGAAGCCGTTTTGCATGCAGTAAGCGACACCAGAGCAATTCCTAGTAATAAGAATTTATTTTTCATAATCTCTTTTAGTATATGCAAATATAACTATATGTATAATAAAACATTATTATTTATTATAAATTCTTACTGTAAATTATTAAATTTGACAAAAATAATTCTAACAGATGAGCATTTTAAAAGGAGTAGGAGTTGCATTGGTAACGCCCTTTAATGAAGATTTATCCGTTGACTTCGACAGTTTAACAAAACTGGTGGAGTACAATATCGAAAACGGAACCAATTATTTAGTTGTATTGGGAACAACGGCAGAAGCCGCAACGCTTTCTGCAGAGGAGAAGAAACAGGTAATTGAGCATATCATTAAGGTGAATAATAAACGTCTTCCTTTAGTTTTGGGAATTGGCGGTAACGATACTCTTGACGTCAAGAAACAGATTGAAGAAGCAGATCTTTCTGCATTTGAAGCCGTACTTTCAGTATCTCCATACTATAATAAACCTAACCAGGAAGGTCTTTATCAACATTATAAAGCTTTAGCTTCCACAGGGAAAAATATTATTATTTATAATGTTCCGTCAAGAACGGGGCAAAATGTAGAAGCAGATACTACGCTTCGTCTTGCAAAGGAATTTCCGAACTTATTCCTGATTAAGGAAGCTTCTCCTAACATTCTTCAGTATTTTGATATTCTGAGAAAGAAGCCTGAAGGATTTTCTTTAGTTTCCGGTGATGATGAATATACGTTACCTGTAACATTAGCAGGTGGAGATGGAGTAATTTCCGTAATCGGGCAGGCATATCCTAAAGAATTTTCTACGATGGTACAGCTGGCTTTCGAAGGTAAAGTAAAGGAAGCTTATGAAATTCATAACAAACTGGTAGATATTACCCGTCTGATTTTTGCTGAAGGTAACCCTTGTGGTATTAAAGTAATACTAACAGAAAAAGGAATCATCAAAAATTATCTGAGACTTCCTTTGGTAAAAGCTTCAGAAGGACTTCATGCAAAAATTAAAGCTGAAATGGCTAAGATTTAATTTAATAATGAACCGACAAAATGGTTTTTAATAATGTTAAAAACTCATCAGTCATCATTGAACAATATAAAGGGTGAAAAGTTTAGGCTTTTCACTTTTTTTAATCATCATAATATAACCAATCATGAAATTACAACAGGCAACAGCAGCAGATATTCCTTTGATTCAGGATCTTGCAAGACGATCATGGGAAAATGCTTATGCAGACATTCTTTCGAAAGAACAAATGGAGTTTATGCTCGCAGAAATGTATTCTGAAAAGGAAATTTTACATCATTTCCAAAATCCAAATTATCATTATTATCTTATTCAGGATGAAAATAATGATACCAGTGAAGGCTTTATCGGATATGAGTATAACTATGAAGAGAAAACCACCAAATTACACAGGATTTATCTGGTTCCTGAGAGTAAAGGAAAAGGATTTGGGAAAGGAGCACTTCAGTTTCTGAATGAGAAAGTTTCTGAAAACGGAAATAACAGAATTATCCTGAATGTCAACAAATACAATGCTGCCAGAAACTTCTACGAATCCCAGGGATACAAAGTGTATGACGAGGGTGTTTTTGATATTGGTAACGGTTTTGTGATGGATGATTTTCTTATGGAATATCTAATTCACAGATAAATGACTTAAAATTTTGTAACTTTATCCTGTAATTCTATAACAAGTGATTTCTTTTTTTAATTCATCTTTGCTTCAGAACCAAATCACTTATACAATACATTCATATGCTTGGTTTTGAGCTGAAAAGCTTTTTATCAGTATATTTTTTTCATCCTTAGTGTTTAAATTCCTGTATTCTAAAATACAGGAGTTTTTTCGTATATATAGTAAAATATTAAAAATATACATCTATTTCACATTTACTTGAAATAAATTATTATATTTACTAAATAATATTGGCTTATATATACTAGGATGAAAATGTATGTTAAATTTGATTTCAATGCCCTTTGTAAAAAGGTATTGGACGAGAAACTTAAAGAACACGGGCTGAAGTACAGATTACTGAACTTCGGTGAAGTGGAATTCTATGAGCCCCTTACACAAGAACAGCACAATCTTTTTAAGAAAAATCTTGAAGATTATGGGATCGAGATCATAGAAAGCCAAAAAAGTGCGCTGGTACAGAAAATAAAAGATGCTATTGTAGAGCTTGTCTTTTCTGATGAAATTATACCGGTGAAAGCGTCCATCTATATTTCTGAAAAGCTGAATCACAGCTATGGATATCTTTCCAATCTTTTTTCAGAAGTTGCTTATACCTCTATTGAGAATTTTATTATTCTGCAAAAAATTGAGCATGCAAAGGCTCTGATCATAAGAAATAAACAAAGTCTTACAGAAATTGCCCATAAGCTGAACTATTCCAGCGTGGCGCATTTAAGTACCCAGTTCAAAAATACAACAGGAATTACACCATCCCAGTTTCAAAAAATTATTGGCAAACGAAGAAGAGCACAAAGCACTGTAATAAACCATAAAATGCAGTATGAATAAAGAATTTCTGAACGTAATTGTAGCAGATAACGATGAAAACACTTTGATTTTTTTTAAAAATATTCTGAAAGAGTTGAAAATCTCTATAAAAGTTCAATGTTTCAGTAACGGAAACAATCTGATGGAATACCTGAATAATGATGATGCAGTAGTTCCGGAACTTGTTTTTATCAATTATATGATTCCCGGAAAAGAAAGCATGGAATGCCTGGAAGATATCGGTTCGAATTCAAAATTCAACAATATGGTAACGGCTATTTTTTCTGACCCCATTCCGGAAAATGAAATAGAAGACATTTTTGTAAAAGGAGCTCATATTTTTATGAAAAAACCTGAGTGTTTTGAGAAGCTTAAAAAGGTACTTACGGAAGTGATTACCATCAATTGGCAGTATCATACTTCTGGATTGAATAAAGATAATTTCATCTTGAAAATAGGATGAATAAAGGATTTGTTAATTAAATATTAATAATTTTTAAATCATATTTATAGCATACTATTCACAAATAGGTGAAAATTTTATAACTAATGATTAAAATAATATAAAAGGCAACTGAATTAATATACAGACATTTGTAAAAGTAAACTAAGACACAAATTTCATAATATAGTAGAAGATACAGATGAATGAAAGTAATTGTTTCTAAAGAACAAAATTATATAAATCACGATGTTAGTTAAACAAAATGGATTATACTAATTTTCCAATTATAAAGCACAGAAGATCTTTAAACAAAACGGTACAATCATGAAAACTCAATAAGTAGTTGGAGATATTTTTATTCGTTTCATTCCCTCATCTCCACCGAAACACAGTTAGTTTTTATAATAAGCAAGTTGGAAAAAAATAATTCATTTTGTTTTTTATAATTTATTTTAATAGTTATGGTTTTAGCTCATTATTATATTGTTATATAAATATTTTCACACCACATCACAAAATATTAAGCCTGAACTATTAAAATAAATTTTTTTTGGACATACCAAAAAGTAATTTCTTCTAAATAACAGTTTTATAAGGGGGCCGCAGGAAGTTTTTTCTGCGGTTTTTTTTATGATATTTTACTCCACTTATTTTTTCCTTTGTAGTATCTGATATAATAATTTTTGATGATCAGATTGTCAGGTCTTGAAAGCATAGGATCTGCTTCAAGTATTCTTTCTACCGTATTTTTTGTTGTTTTGATGATCACCGAATCATTAATAAGATCCAGTCTTTTAAAATCTACCACACCACTTTGCTGAGTACCCAATATATCTCCGGGGCCGCGAAGTTGCATATCCACCTCGGAAATTTTAAAACCGTCATTGGTTTCTGTCATTGTTTTAATACGTGTTCTGCTTTCTTTTGACAACTTATCGGAAGTCATCAGGATACAGTAACTCTGTTCAGCTCCTCTTCCCACACGGCCTCTGAGCTGGTGAAGCTGTGATAGTCCGAACCTTTCTGAGCTTTCAATCACCATTACCGAAGCATTCGGAACGTTTACCCCAACTTCAATTACCGTTGTTGCAACCATTATTTCAGCTTTTCCTGAAGCAAAATAAGCCATGGCAGCATCTTTTTCATCTGGTTTCATTTTTCCGTGAAGCATGGTCACATTGTATTCTGAGAAATAATCCATTACATGCTCCAAACCTTCCATCAGATTTTTATAATCCAGCGTTTCTGATTCTTCAATGAGAGGATATACGAAATAAATCTGCCTGCCTTTTTTGATTTCATCTTTACAGAAATTATACACATACAATCTGTCTTTTTCCCTGCGGTGGGCTGTAATAATAGGCTTTCTTCCTACAGGCATCTCATCTATCACGGAAACATCCAGATCGGAATAAAAACTCATGGCCAGAGTTCTTGGGATAGGAGTGGCGGTCATCACCAGAATATGGGGCGGGATTTTATTTTTAGCCCACAATTTAGCCCTTTGAGCAACTCCGAATCTATGCTGTTCATCAATAATGGCTAATCCCAGGTTTTTAAATTTAACCTTGTCTTCTAAAACGGCATGAGTTCCTACCAAAATAGAAAGTGTACCATTTTCCAGTTCTTCATGAATAATTCTTCTTTCTGCTGCTTTGGTAGAACCTGTGAGAAGTCGGATATTAATTCCTGTTTTTTCCAACAGCTCTTTGATACCATTGTAATGCTGTTGGGCAAGAATTTCCGTGGGAGCCATCAGACAGCTTTGAAAGCCGTTGTCCATTGCGATAAGCATGGTAAGAAGGGCAACCATCGTTTTCCCGGAACCTACATCACCCTGCAAAAGCCTGTTCATCTGAATCGGCCTTTTCATGTCCATTCTTATTTCTTTCAAAACCCTTTTCTGTGCGTTAGTAAGCTCAAAAGGAAGATGGGTCTCATAAAAATCATTGAAGTGATCTCCAATAATCGGGAAAGGATTACCGTGAGACTGTGTTTTATGATGGAGTTTCTTTAAGCCATATCCTAACTGAAAGAAAAATGATTCTTCAAATTTCAGTCTGTAATCTGCTTTATCAAAATGTTCCTGATCTTTTGGAAAGTGAACATTCAGAAAAGCATGTTGTCTTGACATGAACTTGAATGTCTTCATCAGATATTCCGGAAAATTTTCTTCAATAAGACTCGGTATCTCTTTGCAGATATTTCTTAAAGCATTTTGGAAAAATCTTTGATTTAATCCTCTTTTGGTCAGTTTTTCAGAACTCGGATAAATCGGTTTAAGACGGGTGTCGCCTTCCTTTTTTTCTTCTGCTTCAATCTCAGGATGCGGCATAGAAAACTGGCGGTTGAAAACATTAATCTTCCCAAAAATATAAACCTCTTTATTGATTGGAAGCTGTTCTTTCAACCACTTGGAGTATTGAAACCAAACCAGATCTATACTACCTGTTTCATCATTGAACTTTGCAGATAATCGCTTGGTTTTACCAGTCTGAATTTCCTGTACCTGAGTAATTCTTCCCTTCAATTGTATTTCCTGACTGGTTTCTTCTTTGAGCTGAGAAACGGTATAGATTTTACTTTTGTCCAGATAACGGATAGGGTAGAAATTCAACATGTCTTCTACAGTAGATAACCCCAACACACTTTTGATGAGTTTGGCTCTTTCCGGACCTATTCCTTTTACATATTCTATTGAGGTTTCGAGATTCATTTTCAGGTTTCAGGATACTAATTTTCGAATTTTTTGATCCTTATTTCGGATAATAGAAATAAAGGTTCGAATTTCGGTAAAATAAAAAAGACTTCCAAAAAATTGGAAGCCTCTATAGTGAATTTTTAGAATTGAAACAGAAAATCCGTTTCAGAGTTCTCAATTAATCTTTTATTTTAGATTTGAATTTTTTCTGGTAATCCTCCCATTGTTCTCTGGTCTTAATCTTTTTAAATAAATCTTTTGAGATAAGTTCCAGATAAGGTTCCAGTTCTTTGGCAGACAATTCTCCCTGAAGAATGGTAATGGGATCGCCATGTTCATCCAGAAATACGGTACTTGGAACAGCTCCTACATTCATATACTGTGTAAACTCATGCAGAGAATTCTTTCCCTTTTTATGTTCAGAATTAGGATTTGAAAATGTTCTTCCAAAGATTTCAATGCTCTTTTTTTCTTCTGCATTGAACTTTACAGGATAATAATTCTCATTTAAAATCTGAGCAATTACAGGGTGACCATAGGTTTTTTTATCCATGATTTTGCATGGACCACACCAGTCTGCGTAGAAATCAATTAATATTTTTTTGGGACTTTCCTTTTGGGCTTTTAAAGCTTCTTCAATGGTCATCCACTTTACCTGGGCAAAACTAAAATTTAATAAAAATAAGAGTAGTATGCTTAAAATTTTCTTCATATTGTGATATTTGGATAAAAATAAGCATAATTACTTATTTTTTATTTTACATCTTGCATTAATTTTTTCACGTACGGAGATATCAAAATTAATACCACTCCGGCAATTACCGCATATAAACCCAATTGTTTATATCCATCAGTATAAGTGATCAATTCATCATAGTTGGTAGAACCTTCTTTGGCTGTGGCAAGACTTGCACCAATAATTCCGGCAACATACTGTCCATAAGCAGAAGCAAGGAACCACATTCCCATCATCATTCCCTGAAGATTCTTGGTAGAAAGCTTGGTCATGATGGATAATCCGATAGGAGAAAGGCATAATTCTCCAAGTGTAATGATTAGCAGTGCCAGCGTGAAGAAGTTCAGTGAAGTGATGCCCTGAAGATCAGCAAACAGACGGGTTGCAAACAAAACATAATATCCTAGTCCTAAGAAAATGAATCCTAATCCGAATTTGATAATCGTGTTGGGTTCAATTTTTCTTTTGTTCAGCCAGATCCAAAGAAGACCGATTAATGGAGCAAGGAAAATAATGAAGAATGCTCCTCCAGAGTTGTTTACACCATTTGGGTCTAATCCCAGAAGGTCTTTATTCAGGTTTTTAGCTGCGAAAATACTTAAAGAACCTCCACTTTGCTCATAGATTCCCCAGAATATGATGGAAAATATAATGAATACTAAAGCTGCCCAAAGTTTTTTGCGTTCAGAAGCGGTTACTTTAGACATTTCATAAAATAAATAGATTAAGGTTAATGGCCCGATTGTCCACATGAAATAATCTGTATATTCTGTCTTGGCTACCATGGTCATGATGATAGGAACGAAAATTAAAGACAAAACATATACTCCATACTCTTTCCATTTTGGTATTGGAGCGTTTTTTTCTTCTGCTAAAGGGTGTCCCGGTTGTAAACCAATAGTACCCAATGTTCTTTGTGTGAATACAAAATTAATTAAGCTCACCACCATTACTATTGAAGCAAGTCCGAAAGCAATATGCCATCTCATCTCTTCTGCAATGACATTGCCCAGGAATTCTCCTTTACCAATAGCGATACACAAATAACCTCCCAATAATGCACCAAGGTTAATTCCGGCATAGAAAAGTGAGAATCCTGCATCTGCTCTTGAATCATTAGGTTTATAAAGCTGTCCCACCATAGATGAAATATTAGGTTTAAAGAAACCTGTCCCTACTACGGTGAATGCTATTCCTAAGAAAAAGAATTTGTGGGGATCGGTTGCAAGAATTAAACTTCCTACAATCATCAGAAGGCCGCCCCAGAACAAGGATTTTCGGAATCCTAAAATTTTATCAGCAAAAAGACCTCCTACAAAAGTAAAGGCATAAACGAAAGCCTGGGTGGCTCCATATTGAAGGTTGGCTTCTTTTTCATGGAAATTTAGCTGGGAGATCATAAAGAAAACCAGCATTCCGCGCATTCCGTAGAAACAGAAACGTTCCCACATTTCAGAGAAAAACAGGCTCCAGATTTGTCTGGGATACTTTCCTTTGAAATTTTGTATTTCATCTAAAGTTAAGCTCATAATGGTATATGATTAAGTTCTAATTAAGGGTTTTTATCTTTCTGATCCAGTTCAAAACGGATTCTGTCCTGGTCAATAATTTGTTTTAGTTCTTCTTCTTTTGGGAGGTACAGCAGGTATTTGCTGGCAAATAAATTGTTTTTATCATTCAAAACGGAATATTTTACGATAGTCTCATCCTTTTCTGAACATAATAAAATTCCGATGGTTGGGTTATCTCCTTCACCGCGTTTCAGATCATCATACATTCTTACATACATATCAATCTGTCCGATATCCTGATGGGAAAGTTCTCCGGTTTTTAGATCGATGATGACAAAACACTTCAAAATGTAATTATAGAAAACAAGATCAATGTAGAAGTCCGATGTATCCGTAGAAATATGTTGTTGTCTGGCTACGAAGGCAAAACCTTTCCCGAATTCCAGTAAAAACTTTTGAATATGGTCAATAATGGCTGTTTCAATTTCTTTTTCTGAAAATTGTTCATCAGCTTTAAGACCGAGAAACTCAAAAATATAAGGATCTTTTAAAACACTGTGAATAGTTTCCGGAGAAGATTTTTTATGTTCTAAAACTCTTTCGTAAGCAAGCGAATTGATTTGTCTTTTAAGATCCCTGTAATTCCAGTTATTTTGAACGGATTCATTGACATAGTAATTTATTTTATCAGCATTATCCAGCCTTATCAGTAATCTGTAATGGGTCCAGCTCAATTCGTGACGCAATGCGTCAACAATTGGAAATGCGGTGTAAAATTTCCGCATATTGGATAGATTGGTATAATCAAACCCTTTTCCAAATTCCAAAGTGAGTTTTTCAGAAAGTTTTTTCAGCGTATATTTTCCGTATTCTGCACGTTCTTTTCCCTGTTGTTCATCTTCAACAATTAATTTTCCAATCTGCCAGTATGTAAGCAGTAGTGTAGAATTCGCGATCCGAAAAACTTTTTCGCGCGACTGTCTAATGATTTCCTGTACGGATTGGAATAAAGAATCTTCGGAAATTTCCATCATACGAAAATAAAAAAAACCTCTGACTTTGCAGAGGTTTTATTATATTTTGTTGACACAATTAGTTTACACCATGCATCATTTTCTTTAAGATAGGTGAAATTAAACCTAAAATTACAGAAGCAATACCGCAAAGTACTACGAATACCATGAAGAATTCGAATAGATTGTGAATTTCAAATCCTACAAACGTAGGGTTGTGTAATGGAAGCTGAGCCTTATCAAAAGCTGCTACCTGATCAGCTGTCAGTGTTACTTTTTTATCCAAAACATCCTGTAGATTAACTCCCATTTCTTGAGCTTTTTTGAATTTATCACCTGTTGCAGGGATAAGTGCTCCTAATGAACCTGCTAATGCATAACCAGCAGCGTTAGAAATGAAGAAAACACCATATAATAATGAAGCAAATCTTTTCGGAGCTAGTTTACCAACCAATGATAAACCAATTGGAGAAAGACAAAGCTCACCACAAGTTTGGATGAAATATAGTAACATTAACCATTTGATAGCTAGCAGACCTGAGTTTCCAAGATCTTTTACATTGTGTGCAATGATGAAATAAGAAAGTGCGATCAATGCTAATCCCATCGCTTGTTTGAACGGAGATACCGGCTCTTTTCCTTTAGCCCTTAACTTGTCCCAGCATAAACTGAAAGGAACAGCTAAAAGAACTACGAAAATACCGTTGAAGATCTGTACCATTGAAGGAGGCATATTCCATCCGAAAATGTTTCTGTCAGTCTGGTTGTCTGCAATAAATGTTAATGAAGATCCTGCCTGTTCAAATGCTGCCCAGAAGAAAATAATAAAGAATGATACGATATAAATTACCCAGATTCTCTGTCTTTCAACTTTATTTTCTGCAGAAGACATAATTAAGAATGCAAGAGCAATACCAGCCGAATAGATGAATGGATAAATGATCCCTTTAATCAACTGTCCCATTTCTACGGAGTTGAATCCAAACTCACCTACAAGAAGGTATCTGAAAACGAAGAATAAAACAACAAATATTCCTCCGGTGATTCCTAAAGCCTGACCTGAGAATTTAGCAGTTTGAGTTTCTCCTTCCTCGAAGTCAGCACTTGTATTATTTTTTGGTAACCCTCCGATAGGTCTTCCTTCAGGAGTTACTACGTATTTGTTTTTAAGGATAAAGAATGTAATTGTTCCGATTACCATGGCAATAGAAGCAGCTAAGAATCCCCATTTGAAAGCGAAGATATCTCTTACTCCAGTTGCAGCATCTTTTACATCACCTACATATGGACAGATAAACTGACCTAAGAACGCCCCAATATTGATCCCCATATAGAAAATGGTGAAAGCAGAATCCAGTTTGGATTTTTCCTGCTTTGGATAAAGGCTTCCTACCATTGAGGAAATATTCGGTTTGAAGAATCCATTACCGAAAATAATAACGAATAACGCCAGCCACATGATAAGTTTAGCACTTCCAATATCCGCTGAGAAAGTAGAGGCACTGATGAATAATAAGAACTGGCCGATAGCCATTAACGATCCTCCGATGATGATCGCATATCTGTTTCCGATATATTTATCAGCAATAAATCCTCCTAAAAGAGGGGTTAAATAACATAAAGCTAGAAATCCACCATAGATGATCGCAGCATCAGCTTCTTTTATCAATAAGGAATTTACCATGAAGAGCGTTAAAAGAGCTCTCATTCCATAAAAGTTGAAACGCTCCCACATTTCTGTTCCGAAAAGAACCCATAATCCTTTAGGATGCCTGGAATTCTTATTCTCTACAAATTCATCCGGTTTCGGACTCAATGCTTCAATATTATCCATTTCTATTGTTAATTTTTGTTAAGACTGACAAATATAGTTTATTTTGGGTTTTTGGCAAGGTTTTAATTTTATTTTTAAATAAAAAAGCTGCGGGACTCTTCCGCAGCTTAGTTATCTTTATAATATTAAGGATTTTAGTGCCCTTTTTCTGTCATAATTTTATTCAGTCTTTTTAACATAGAAAGGCCTAAAAGTGTAGCAAATATTAACAAAGCGAAGTTCACAAGGAAATAATTCGTTTTGTTTTCGTAATTGTACCATGTACTTGCCAGGATTCCGGAAAGTTTATTTCCCACAGAGTTAGCCAGGAAAAATCCTCCCATCATCAATGCTGTAATTCTTGCAGGAGAAAGTTTGGATACAAAAGAAAGCCCCATTGGAGACAGACATAGTTCCCCGATCGTAATTACTCCGTAGCTGGCAACCAGCCATAGAGGAGAGACTTTTACAGATCCATTGTCCCCGGCCATTACTGCTAAAACCATTACCAGACAAGAAAGTCCTGAAATGAATAATCCTAAAACAATCTTGGTAGGCGTTAAAGGTTCTTTACCCTTTCTTCTTAACAGTGCCCAGAAGCCCACAATAACAGGAGTGAGCGCAATAACCCAGAATGGATTGATAGACTGGAATAATTCTGTATTGTATAAATATACTTTGTTTTCAGGATTTTTTTCAAGGGCAGTACGTTGCTCAGGAGAGATGTTTTTAAAATATACATCTTTACCCATTTCCTTTTTAGTCTCACCATTATCATCTTTCTGAGAACGGAACTGATTGTCATAAACAGGAGTTTCTTTGTCTTCATAACTTTTTCCTTCCACCATATAAATTCCTTCCAATGGTTTTTCAAGAGAAGCAGGAACACTTCTGTCCGTATAATAATTGGCCCATCTTGTTAAAGCCGTACCATTCTGTTTGAAAACAGCCCAGAAGAACATACTGATCAGGAATACAGAAAGTAATGCTCCGATAGAGGCTTTTTCATCAGGTTTAGCTTTAAAATAAAGAGAAGCATAGAAATAAATAACGGGTATACAAGCGAAAATAAAGGCATCCGTACTGTCACTTCCGAAAATATTTCCAGGAATAAACCAACCTATTGCTCCGGCAACGATAGCAGGAACGAATACTTTGATCAGAATTTCAGAAAGCTTCGTATCTCCTTCCTGTACAGGTTTCATCTGAGCAGCGTGGATATAATGTTTTCTTCCGATAGTAAAAATAACCATTCCGATAAGCATTCCCACACCAGCAGTGATGAACGCTTCACCCCAGCCGAATTTATTACGCATGAAAGCGGCAATAATATTACAGATAAACGCTCCAATATTGATTCCCATGTAGAAAATATTATATCCGGAGTCTTTATTCGCTTTATAAGGCTCTTCTGAATAAAGATTTCCTAAGAGTGTTGAAATAGTAGGTTTAAAGAAACCATTTCCAATGATAATTAATGCCAGAGAAGCATAAAACAAAGGCAAATCTTTAAAAACACCCATTCCTATATATCCTGCGGCCATTAAAAAACCTCCAAGATAAATAGATTTAATATACCCTAAAACCCTGTCAGCCAGGAATCCTCCAATGAATGGAGTCAGATAAGTTAAGGCAATATAAGTTCCGAAAATGTCATCAGCAGTTTTATCCGGAAGTCCAAGTCCGCCTTTCATACCCGTAGGCTCAATAACATATAGGACAAAGATTCCAAGAATCAGGTAGTACCCGAAACGCTCCCACATTTCCGTAAAAAAGAGAAAGGGTAGCCCTTTAGGATGTTTAGTCTTCATATAATCAATTTTCAAATTTCCCAAAAATAAGTTTTTAATTTCAATTGATAAAATAAATAATACATGCTTAAATGATTAATGAAATAAATATAAAATTTTAAGTGTAAAGAGTGATTTGAGTTGTTGAAATTAATTTGTACAAGGAATGTAAATAGTGCAAATAGGGGCTTGTACACAGAATATGCAACTTGATTTCTCTTAAAAATGATATTTGTTTTCTAGCTTCGAGATGTCAATATTGACATAATTAAAAAAACATTTATTATGAAAAAATTAAAAAAGATTTCGAGAGAAAAGTTAAAAAGTGTCCAAGGAGGTGTAAAAGATTTTTGTCAGCCGGGAGTTGGTGATGTATGTGCACAATGGGGTCTGGAATGTGGTTTTCATTATACGGTCCAAAACGGACAAGTAGTGGAATCACTAACGCATAACGCTTGTATGTAAACTTAAAAAGTATTTTATATGAGATGTAGTAATGCATCTCATATTATTCCAGTGTTTTAATATTTTCATTGAGTTTGTTGAACAAGATCTTAATATTTACTATGAAAAAACTATTTTTTATTTTACTTTTTCTTTCAAATATTTTATCAGCGCAACTTGTTACGTTTGTTTATGAAATTAAGCATAAGCCCAATCCAGATAAAGAAATTTTTGAAACAGGTAATTATTATCTTGATGTAATTGGGGGGCAGTCTGCTTTCCGGTCAGAAAAAGAAAGATATGCAGATTCATTAATGTTGAAAAATGGATATTGGGAAGGAGGACCAAAAACTTCACTTAATCAGCTTTATATTATCAAGAATCTAATAAATAAGAGTATCACCAAAAGCATAACAACTCTATCAATGCATGATTTGTATAACATTCCCATAAATGATAAGCTGAATTGGGAGATTCTGCCCGAAAGAATGAAAATTGGAGATATGGAATGTCAGAAAGCCACAGTAAAGTATGGTGAAAGAAATTGGATAGCATGGTTTAGTCAAAGCATACCCTTACTGGAAGGACCTTATATATTTCATGGATTACCAGGATTAATCATAAAGATTTCTGATGATAAAAATGATTATGATTTTAGTTTGATAAAGACTATAAATGTTGATAAAAATAAAACATTTTATTTGAGAAAGGGAAAAGAAATAAGTTGGGAAACCTATGAAAAGATACAACATGATTATTATTCAGATCCGTTTGCAGAAATCAAGGCGAGAAATATAAAGTATAAAGTAACTGATGAAAAAGGAAATCCGGTAGAAATGAATTTAAAACAGATGACAGAAAGTATCCAAAAACAAATAAAAGAAAGCAATAATCCCATAGAACTCAATCATAAAGTTAATTATAATTAAAAAGGTTTTTAAATGTTTTAAAAACTACTTAAAAATAGAAAATGCACTCAATTGAGTGCATTTTCTATTTCATTACTTGATTTTATTATAAATTATTAAGGATGAAATCCGTCATTTTCTGATACAACTGAGGTCTCGTCTGTCCACCATAGATTCCGTGGTTTTTATCCGGATAAGCCATGAAGTCAAACTGTTTTTTGTTCTGAATTAAAGCTTCAGAGAATTCCATAGAGTTCTGGAAGTGAACGTTATCATCAGCAGTTCCATGAATCAACAGGAATTTACCTTTCAACAGATTCGAATATTCTGTAGGAGAATTTTTATCGTATCCATCAGGGTTTTCCTGAGGTGTTCTCATAAATCTTTCTGTGTACACAGAATCATAATATCTCCAGTTGGTTACCGGCGCTACAGCAATTCCTACTTTGAAAACATCGGCACCTTTAGTCATTGCTAAGCTGGTCATATAACCCCCAAAGCTCCATCCAAACATTCCGATTCTGCTTTTATCAATATAAGATTGATTCCCAAGCCACTTGGCTGCAGTGATCTGATCTTCGATCTCATATTTTCCTAAATTCATATAGGTTACTTTCTTATATTTTGCTCCTTTATAACCAGTCCCACGTCCGTCCACACAAGCAACAATATATCCTTTTTGTACAAGGTGATTGAACCACATGGCGTTTCCGTTGTCCCATGAGTTGGCAACCTGTTGAGATCCAGGGCCAGAATATTGGAACATGAATAGAGGATATTTCTTATTCGGATCAAAGTTTTTAGGCTTCATGATCCAGGCATTCATCTGATCGCCTACAGCATTGGGAATCGTAATAAATTCTTTTTCAACAAAATTATCACTCTTCAACTTCTGAAGCTGATCGTTGTTGTTCTGAAGTTCTTTTACTGCTTTTCCGTTACCGTCTTTTAAAACGTATGTATAAGGTTTTGCTGCGGTAGAGGATGTCTCAATGAAATAATTATAGTTTTTGCTGAAATTAGCAGAATTATTTCCTTCTGCATTAGAGATCAGCTGAGTTTTTCCGTTTTCAATATTTACTTTGGAAATCACTTTATTAATGCTTCCTTTTTCAGTAGTCTGAACGTAAATTTCTTTAGATTTTGGATTAAAACCATAATAATCCGTTACTTCCCAATTTCCTTTTGTGATTTGTTTTTTCAACTTACCGTCTTTATCATACCAGTAAAGGTGACGGTTCCCGTCTCTCTCAGAAGCCCAAAGGAAGGAATCATCTTCAAGGAATTCAAGAGTAGGGCTGTCTGTATCGATCCATTTGTCATCCGTTTCAGTAAATAATTTCTGAACTGCTCCTGTTTTGGTATTTACTTTTAAAATATCCGAAGCATTCTGGATTCTCTCAGAAGTAATTAAAACAATTTCGTCCGGTTTTGCGGTCTGGAATACATTCGGAATATAATAGTTTTTGAAAGAACCTAAATTTAACTGCATTGTTTTCCCGTTATCAAGACGGTATAATTGTGCTGAAACTACAGAGTTCTTTTCACCTGCTTTTGGATATTTATAACGCATCTCAGCAGGATAAAGGTTTTTCCCGTAAATCGGAATATAGATTTCCGGAACCTGGCTTTCGTCAGACTTCACAAATACGATGGCATCAGAATTTTTTGTCCATTCATATTGTCTTGCATGCCCGAATTCTTCTTCATATACCCAATCTGCCAAACCATTCAGAATAGAGTTCTTTTTACCATCCGTAGTAATTTGTGTGATTTTTCCTGAGCTAAGATCCTGATAGAAAAGATTATTGTCAGATATAAACGCTACTTTTGTAGCATCTGGTGAAAATGTAGGCTCCTGAACCGGTTTTCCTTCATTCAGGCTTATTACTTTCCCGGATTTTAAATCTTTTACATCAAATTTTCCCAGAAAAGAATGTCTGTAAATAGGCTGGCTTCCTGTTTGTAAAAGGATTTTAGATTCATCATCAGAAAAAATATAGCTTTCAAATCTTCCATCCACAAGATTCCCTTCCTTCTGTGAAGTTTTGTAAGAATATTTTGCAATTCCTGAAGGTTCAATGACAAGATAGTTCTCTCCGTTTTTCATAGATGAGATTCCTGCAATCCCTTTTCCACGGTAATATCCTGAATATATTTTATCTAAAGTAATTTCCTGTGCTGAGACATTTTGAAATACGGCAGCAACAGTAAGAGTTAAAAGGAGTTTTTTCATTTTCAATTTTAATGATTCCAAATTTAATAATTCTTACTTACATAACCATATAAAATAAAAATCAGAACCGGATGTCATTTTTTCTTATTCTTTCAGGAAAATGTTTTTTAGTTTTCGAATCTGGAGTAATTGAAAATATTCATTAATGAAATTTCTTTAAAAAGGCAATTTGGCAAAAAAATTGAATATATAATAAGTATAAATCAAATCAAATAATAATTATGGAAACGAATGCATACAACCAGAAACTGAACCGTTATGTATTAAACGACCAGATTGTTTATACAGGTTTTTCCAGCTTTAGTGATGCGGAAGAATGTGCTCATAAAAAAGGAGGAACATTGGTAGAAGTGGTGTTTAGAGACGGAAATGATAATCCCGAAATTACAGATGAAGCGGGTTTGATAGAGAAAAAAATTCATTACTATGTGTATGCAGGCGATGAGTATAAATTTATCCATTCTTCAGATCCGGGATTCAGAAAATATGCGGATGAGCTGCAGAAAATAAAAGCACGAAATGATAAAACCAGTCCGGACGAACGATACTTTGCCAATTTTGAAATTGAAAATATAGAAGACCCGATTATTGTGATCAAGAATGATCATTTTGAATCGGTAACATCGAGAGAGCGTTCAAAATATTTGAAACATGCCTGCGTCTATGAATTAGGGGTATCCCTGCCAAAATCTTAAAAAAATCTGATCATGAGCAAGACTAAATATTCGGAAAAAGCTCAGGACAAAGTAGGAAAAGTGATGCATGAATTCAAGGAAGGAAAACTGAAATCTTCTTCCGGAAAGAAAGTGACAAGCAGAAAACAGGCCGTAGCCATTGGTATTTCTGAAGCACGAGAAAAAGGTATGAAAGTACCTCCAAAGAAAAAAAGCAAATAAATTTCAATAAAAATGCCCGGGAAATTTCCCGGGCATTTTTATTGAAAACTAAAAGGTAAAATATCAAATTTATTGATCAAACTTTTTAGAAGTTATCTTTTTATTTCGTTTCATTATAAAGGATTCGGTAATATTCATCCGCCATCCTGTCACTGTTGAAATGATCTTTTACATCATTCATGGCATTATGTTGAATTTTTCTCCATTCATCAGGGCGATCATAATAGGTGGGAAGAATTTCGTTTTCAAGGATTTCATATAATGTATTTAAATCATAATTATCCTGTTCATAAATGCTCATATTCTGATAATCTGCTTTAGGAACAACGAAAGAGTTTTCTCCGTGCTTGGCAAATTCCGGAATCCAGCCGTCATCCGTTGATAAATTCACAGAACCGTTCATGGCAGCCGTCATACCGGAAGTTCCGGAAGCTTCCCTTGGAACTCTCGGATTATTAAGCCATACATCAGAACCCTGCTTTAAAGACTTGCTTAAAGAAAGCTCATAGCCTGTAAGAACAGCAATGTTTTTATGATTTTTACTTTCTTCCACCAGGGTGTTGAATGTAGAAATTGCTGAGTAGTCCATTGGGTAAGGTTTTCCTGCCCAGATGATCTGTACCGGATATTTTGGATGATTCAGAAGTCTGTAGAATCTTTCCTTGTCGTGCAAAAGAAGTTCTGCTCTTTTGTAACCTGCAAATCTTCTTGCCCATACAATCGTGAAGACATTAGGATTAAATAAATTACCCGTTTGATCAGCAACAATATTGAACAGTTTTTTCTTTAAATATTTTTTACGGAAATCAAAAACAGTGGCATCATTTTCATCTTTTGCATTGTATAAAGGTTTATCAGACCAATATTTAAATTCCTGAGCATTGGTAATAGAGGTGATTTCACAGATTCCCGGGTATTTATTCCACATAGCTCTGGAAACTACCCCATGAAGCTGGGAAACACCATTAGCCATTCTTGCCATTCTTAAGGCACAGAGAGAGTGATTGAAACGGTCATCATCAGATCCTTCAATCTTTTTTACTTCTTCCATGCTGTATCCCGAAAAATAGGACATATCATAACATAATCTGAAACTATGCTTTTCATTACCTGCTTCTTCCGGAGTATGAGTGGTGAAAACGAGTTTTTCTTTAACTTTATTAAGGTCGCCGTTATATTTTCTCAGAAGATGAAAGGCTGCCGGAAGTCCATGGGCCTCATTAAGATGGTAAACCTCTCTCTCAATATTCATTTCATCCAGTAACTTGGCGCCTCCTTTTCCCAGTAAAATATATTGTGCAAGTTTTGTGGATTCATTGGCATCATACAATTTGTGACAGATCGTTTTTGAAACGTGATCATTTTCCGGAACATCTGTGGAAAGGAAAAACATAGGTGCCGTATTGAAAATTTCAGGATCAAGATACCAAACCTTTACCCAAACCGGAGCACTATGGATTTCGATTTGGAATTTTATTCCGGTGTCTTTAAGAAAACTGTACATTTTTCTGGTCCATACAGGCTGTAAAGTCTGATCGTGATTTCTTGCCTGGTCATAATAACCGAACTTCCATAAGATACCAATTCCGATAAGATCCTGCTTAAGGTTATAAGCGCTTCTCATGTGGGATCCTGCCAAAAAGCCAAGTCCTCCTGAATATATTTTCAGTACCTGCTCAAGAGCAAATTCCATTGAGAAATAGACGGTCTTTTTTGAATATTGAGGATTGATAGTGTAGGGTATTCTGAAATTCCTAAAATCCATAAATGTGGGTTTGTGTTTAAAAAGACAAAGGTATTAATTATGAAAATAAACTTTACATTAATTAATCGATAAATTAATTAAAAAACTAAGTATTGAATTGTTTTTTTACTTACCTTTAAGAGTGTAAATTTTTGATTATCAAAAACTTTTAATAATGAAAGCCATTGGCTGCATGTGTTCTTTAATTAAATAAAAAAATCACACATGAAAAAGACGTTTTCTGAAGAAGATCTGATCAAGAATCTGAGTTTATATTACCTGAACCGGCATTTGAAAAAAAAGCCCATAGAGAAGTATCACCGTACCATAGACGAATCTCCGCTGCATGACCGTGAAAAGTACAGAAAGAAATCCGAGATTCTGCTTCTCAATTCTTTTATGCATCACTTCCCCGAAGTGAAATTTGAAAACCTTACCTGCGAGAGTCCAGACTTTATTGCCAAATTAAACGACAAAAAAATCGGAATAGAACTGACTGAAGTAATCAATCATCTGGAAATGAAAAAAGTAGAAAGTACTTTGAATAAAATGTTCCGTCAGGCAGAAATATTATTAGAACAGGAAGACACTACGAAATATCGTGGTGTTTATTTTTTAGAATTCTACCCGGAAACTAAATTTGATAATCTGGAAGTACAACAGGAAAACATCATTAGCATTTATAAGAGCATCAAAAAAAATAAAGGAGTGGGCTGTGTAAAAAGTGTAAGAAAATCTTTCCATCGTAGAAATGTATTTATAACCCATGAGTACAGCATGAATCTGTTTGATGAACTATGCTCCGAAAAGATTCTGGAACTCATTGAAAAGAAGAATGAAAAATTTCCTTATTATGACACCTCTGTTGACGAATGCTGGCTGGTCATTGTTTCCGATATGAATTCTATTGCTTCACGATATACTTTCATTCAGGATAAAGAACATCTGAAGGAAGTGAAAAGTCCTTTCCATAAAATATTTCACCTTGAAAATCTCTGTGGAAATATTACAAGTATAAAATAAATCTAATGTTTTATTGTATTTGGTTATTTCGTTCTTTAATTTGATATAATGTGAATAATTGAAGGTTATTTAGTGTTTTAATTTGTAATAGTTTAAAATTATTTAGATTTTATTGTTTTTAATTAAAATAAGATTATATTTGATGTGCATTGAAAATCAATACAATGTATAACTAATGTAACCATAAAAACATTAATCTATGAGAAAATTTTTACTTTTTATACTTCTCAGCCTCTCTCATACTTTCTATGCTCAGGCCGACTGTGCTACCGCACTGTCTGTTTGTGGAAACTCAAATATTACGTATAGCCCTACAGGATATGGCAATATAAAAGAATTGGTCAACTCAGGAAGCTGTATAGACTTTACAGGAGAGCACAACTCAATCTGGTATAAAATTACAATTGCTACCGGAGGAACTCTTACTTTTGATCTGGTTCCTAATAATCCGGATGCTGATTATGACTGGGCGATTTTTGGTCCCAATGTAAACTGTGGAAGTTTAGGCTCACCAATACGCTGTAATGCTGCAACAGTTATTGGGCCTGGTCCTGCAACAGGATTAAATATGACAAGTACGCTTTTAAGTGCTGCAGGAGGTTCTTTAACTCCTTATTGCAGATATCTTGATGTTTTGCCAGGACAGACTTATTATTTGTTTATCGACAACTGGGTGAGCAGTACCAGTTCTACAACAGCTCCGTTTTCTTTGACATGGGGAGGAACTGCAACACTGGCTTCACCTTTTACAGATCCAAATATCCAGACTCAGCCTTTTATTCCTCCCGGAATTCCGGCTGCAAATCCTGCAGACCCAAGAGAAGTGGTGATATGTTCTACAACAGCATTATTTGATTTTTCTACCTTATCCTCAGGAATTCTTAATGGAAATCAAAACTTTGGGGTAAGCTATCATCTGAGCCAAAATGATGCTTTAACAGGGAATAACCCTATTACAGTTCCTATCACTGTAAATACAACAACTGTCTATTATTACAGCATCAATTATACCGACCCAGCCAATGCATCTAATCCGCTGAATAAATGTAAACAGGTTGGAACCTTTAAATTTAAAGATGGTTCTATTACAGCAAAAAATGCAACTTTGACCCAATGTAACAATAATAATGCAGGTACAGCTTTATTTGATCTCACAACTGCAGATGTTATCGCCAATCCGAATGTTACTAAAAAATATTATCATACAATGGCAGATCTCAATGCCGGAACCAATGAGATTACCACCCCAATGGCGTTTGTATCTGCAGAAGGAATTATTTATGTGAAAATAATATCTGAGTTTGGTTGTACTGCAGTCGCACAGATTACTTTGAAGTTTTATCCGGTAGTGGTAGTGAATGAAACAACCCTGAGATCATGTTTCATTGAAGCCAGTCCATCTACTGCCTCTTTTAATCTTGTGAATGCTTCGGTGACCGGACAAACCAATCCAACAAAAAAATATTATCCTTCATTAACGGATGCTCTTAATCAGACCAATGAAATTCTGAATCCTAATAATTACATTGCACCTAATGGTTTTGTGTATATTAGAGTTTCTAATGCTCAGGGTTGTTATAATGTGGCTAAAGTTACTTTGATCGTTATTCCACCTGTCTATTCTGATAAACTTAAAGATGTGATTATTTGTGCAGAAGACCAGACAACGCTGGATGCAGGCCCCGGATTCAAAAGTTATGAATGGAGCACAGGAGCTACTACACAAACCATCAAAGCCGGAATAGGTGTATATTGGGTAAAACTTAAAACAGGAGAATGTGTTACCACACAAACGGTAAAAGTACTTCCTTCCGAACAGCCTGTTGTTTCCGGCATCGATATCTCAAATAATACAATCACAGTATCTGTCATAGGAGGAACTCCGGCTTATAAATATTCAATAGATAATATTATCTGGCAGGATTCCAATGTTTTCAATAATCTTTCAAGAGGAGATCATAAAGTATACGTAAAAGATGCTTATGACTGTGATCCGATAGAAATAGGAATTGTTGTCCCTAATCTGGTGAATGTGATTACCCCTAATGCAGACGGAATAAATGATGTGATTGATTATTCAGCACTGGCAAACAAACAAAACCTGATCATGAATGTCTTTGACCGCTATGGAAATAAAATTTTCCAGGCAGACAGATCCAATGGCTATAAATGGGATGGTACCCAAGGGGGAAGAAGAGTCCCTACAGGAACATACTGGTATTCTATCACATGGAATGAAAATGATAAAAAGAATACAGCCATTAAATTCACAGGTTGGGTATTGGTGAAAAACAGAGAATAGTATATAAAACAGATAGAAAAAACCACTTCAATAGAAGTGGTTTTTATTTTTAAAAGTTTTTAAATTAGATATCAAAATAGAAAGAATGAAAGACCTGTTTGTAAAACGTTTTGAATACTATAAATCTCTTGGTGATAAAACCTTTGAACAGTTAACAGATGAGCAGATGTTCTGGCAGTATAATGAAGAAAGTAATTCTATTGCCATTATTGTAAAACATCTTGCAGGAAATATGCTTTCAAGATGGACTAATTTCCTGACTGAAGATGGTGAGAAATCCTGGCGTAACCGTGACGGAGAATTTGTCAATACTTTTAGCACTAAACAACAGGTTCTGGATTTTTGGGAACAGGGTTGGAAATGTTTCTTTGATGCTCTTGATAAAATAAACGAGGAGAATCTCTACTCAACAACATATATCAGAGGAGAAGCCCATCCGGTGATTGATGCCGTTCTTCGTCAATTGGCTCATTATCCTTACCACATCGGGCAAATTGTTTATATCGCCAAAATGATAAAGAACGAAGACTGGAACACACTTTCCATTGCCAGAAACCGATCTCAACAGTTTAATACAGAAATGAAAACCAAATTTTCAAATCAGGATCCGGAGACCAATTCATCACCTGTCTGCTTTCAAAACAGCCCCGAAGTAAGAGACGAATATAAACAATAGATTGAATCAATCTTGGATTCTTATTAAAATTACTATCTTTGCACCCATAAAATTCAGGAGTAACAAATGTCTACTTTTCATAGAACTGCCGCGTTTCATACACTTGGCTGCAAATTAAACTTTGCAGAAACATCTACTATTGCCCGTCAGTTAACAGATGCAGGTTATGATAAGGTAAGCTTTGATGAAAAGGCGAATGTGTATGTTATCAATACATGTTCTGTGACAGAAAATGCTGACCGTGAATGTAAACTTCACGTCAAAAGAGCAATGAAAGCCAATCCGGAAGGACTGGTTGTAATTGTTGGATGCTATGCACAGCTAAAACCTGAAGAAATTTCACAGATTGAAGGTGTTGACCTGGTTTTAGGAGCAAAAGAAAAATTCAATATTCTGAGCTACCTGGATGATTTGGAGAAATCTGAGAGTGAAGGCGTAGTGCATTCATGTGAAATTGAAGAAACCGATTTCTTTATCGGAAGTTATTCTATTGGGGACAGAACCAGAGCTTTCCTGAAAGTACAGGATGGTTGTGATTATAAATGTACCTACTGTACGATTCCATTAGCTAGAGGAATTTCACGTTCTGATACCATTGAAAATGTTCTCAAAAATGCCACGGAGATCGCTGCAAAAGACATCAAAGAAATTGTTCTTACAGGGGTGAATATCGGTGATTATGGTAAAGGAGAATTTGGAAATAAAAGACACGAACATACTTTCCTTGATCTTATTTCAGAACTGGATAAAGTAGAAGGAATAGAAAGAATTCGTATCTCTTCTATTGAACCCAATCTTTTAAAAGATGAAAGTATTGAACTGGTTTCTAAAAGCAAAAGCTTTGTTCCGCATTTTCATATCCCGTTACAGTCCGGAAGCGATGATCTCTTGAAAAAGATGAAACGTCGTTATCTCACCAAGCTTTATAATGACAGAGTGAACAAGATCCGCGAGGTTATGCCTCATGCGGCTATCGGTGTGGATGTTATTGTAGGATTCCCGGGAGAAACAGAAGAACTATTTATGGAAACTTATAATTTCCTTAATGAACTTCCTATCACTTACCTTCACGTATTTACCTATTCTGAAAGAGAAAATACGGAAGCCGCAGCAATGGAAGGTGTAGTTCCTGTTGCGGAAAGAAAAAAACGTAATAAAATGTTGAGAATTCTTTCTGAAAAGAAGAAAATGGCATTTTATCAGACACAACTTGGAAAAACGCTTCCTGTTCTTTGGGAGCATGAAAATAAAGATGGGAAAATGTTCGGCTTCACAGAAAACTATGTGAGAGTCCAGAAAGACTTTGATCCTGCATCCATCAATCAAATTGAATTTCTAAATTTAGAAAAAATCCTGTCAGATGGCACGGTTTCTGTGCAATCTTCTTACCAAAATTTTTTAGCAAAAGCATAGGCTCTTTGCAAAAATTCTACTAAATTTATTTTTAAACTTTAAATACTACATTCATGAGAGATAAGTTTTTATCTTGGGGAATTGTATTAGTAGTTGCTACATGGATTGTAGCAATACTGATCAGAACGCATTATTGGATACCAACGCTGTTATCCGCCATTTATGCATTGGGTGTTTACAATGCTTACCAATCGAAACACGCTATTTTGAGGAACTTTCCTGTATTGGGATACTTCAGGTATTTTTTCGAAAGTATTTCACCCGAAATGCAGCAATACTTCATTGAAAGGGAGACAGACGGGAAGCCGTTTCCAAGAAACCAGCGTTCTGCAGTATACAGACGTGCAAAAAATTTAAGTGATACCGTCGCTTTTGGTACGCAGTTGGAAGTGAATCACAGAAAATACGAAGGGATCAAGCATTCTATTTATGCAAAATCACCATCAGAAGAACTTCCGAGAGTATGGGTAGGCGGAGAACAATGTACACAGCCTTACCATGCTTCTTTATTCAATATCTCTGCAATGAGTTTCGGAGCTTTGAGTGACAGAGCACAGATCTCACTAAACAGAGGAGCTAAAAAAGGAAACTTTTACCACAATACAGGAGAAGGAGGAATTTCGTCTTATCATATGGAAGGAGGAGATTTATGCTGGCAGATTGGGACAGGGTATTTTGGATGCCGAGACGCTGAAGGAAAATTCAATCCTGAATTATTTACAAAATATTCCACCCTCCCGAATGTGAAAATGGTTGAAATAAAATTATCACAGGGAGCAAAACCGGGACACGGAGGAGTTCTTCCAGGAGTAAAAAACACACCGGAAATTGCAGCAATTCGTCACGTAACACCGGGAATGACCGTTATTTCACCACCATCCCATAGCGCTTTTTCTGATGCTGCCGGATTGCTGAGGTTTGTACAGCAATTAAGAGACCTTTCCGGAGGAAAACCGGTTGGTTTTAAACTTTGTATTGGTGATACCAAAGAATTTGAAGATATCTGTGTACAGATGAATGTTCTGAAGATTTATCCTGATTTTATCACTATAGACGGAGCAGAAGGAGGAACAGGAGCTGCACCACCAGAATTTTCCGATGGAGTAGGGATGCCTTTAGAACCTGCGTTGATCTTTGTGAACAGAACGCTTAATAACTATAATCTGAGAAGTAAATTAAGAGTGATCGCCAGTGGTAAAGTTCTTACCAGCCTTGATATCCTGAGAGCAGTCGCAATGGGTGCAGATATGTGTAACAATGCCAGAGGATTTATGTTTTCTTTAGGGTGTATTCAGGCGTTGAGATGTAACTCAAACAACTGTCCTACGGGAGTAGCAACACAGGATAAAATGCTTATTAAAGGGTTGGATGTGACGGATAAAGCTGAAAGAGTATATCACTTTCACAAAAATACACTTCATACCTGCAATGAACTGATTGCAGCGGCAGGAAGAAGCTCTTATGAAGAAGTAGATGCAACCATGTTTATGAGAGGAGATGAGTTTGACCACCTTGCAGATCTTTACTTCCCTGATATTTTAGGAAATGTAAAACAGAAAGCAAGATCGTAATAACATTCTATAAAATAAAAAACACCATCATTGAGACGGTGTTTTTTATTTTATAGAATTATCTTTTATTGCTGTTGTTCCTGTGTTTGTTTGTCATCACTTGGTCTATCTTCTCTTCCATAAATTTGAAAGTTGAACACAAAAGATTTATTTCTGTACGAAGTATTTAAATAAGGGTAATGAGGATTTCTTGCAAAAGCAGCTCTGGAAGGAATGATAATTACTCCTTGTAAGTTATATGGAGTTTCACCGGTAAGATTATCAAATGCTTTAAACTTCTGTAAAGCTTCTCTAAATCCTGGAATTTGATAATATTTTGCTTTTTTTGCAGCATCAGGGGTAGTAACAGTGTTCAATATTGACTTCTTTACATAATAATACATTGGGTCAATAACAGGCACACCTGTTCCGTCAATGGTATTTAAAAAGGCAGCTTTCGCTTGGAATGTAGTGTTTCCATCAGCATTAACGGCCAGATACGAGTATCCTCTTCCCATAATTTTGATAATATCATCATCCTTGATGGTTTGATTAGCTGCAGGATTAACAGGCTGAGCACCGCTTCTCATTATATAAATTGTTCCTGAAGGAAGCGTTACAGGCGAAAGCTCAGATAATTTCTTTTCGTTATCATCTGACGTGTCCGTAGAGCTGAAAGCTTTTATATTACCTTGCGCATCGAGATAATTCTCATCCATGAATTTCTTAATGGCTTGATCATCATAGGTGTTTTGTGTAGTAATGTCTTCCGGTTCTACATAGGCTGATGTATCATCATCTTTCTTACAAGCAGAAAAACACAAAGATCCTGCAAGGATATATAAAAATATTTTTTTCATTTCAAAAAACTTTAATTACTTTACAAATAATATAACGGCAAAAGTATAAAAAATTATGAGAATAGATAAATTTTTATGGAGCATTCGTTTTTATAAGACGAGAAGTATTGCAGCAGAGGAGATTAAAAAGAATAGAGTTTCTATAGGAACGTCTGCCGTAAAGTCATCTAAAGAGGTAAAAGAAGGAGATACTATTAAAATCCGTAAGAATCAAATTGATTATAAAATAAAGGTAATTCAGATTCCTAAAAGCAGAATTGGAGCCAAGTTGGTGCCTCTTCATATTCAGGATGTGACAGATAAAGAGCAGTACGAACTGTTGAAACTCCGTAAAATGTCACAAGATTATTACAGGAATAAAGGAGAGGGAAGGCCTACCAAAAAAGACAGAAGAGAGATGGATGACTATGTAGGAAACGATATCGACTCCGATTTTACAGACTGGGATGACTTCTTTGGAGAAACAGGTAGTGAATCTGATGATGAGGATTAATAGTAAAATAAAAAAAGCTCTAGAGATAGAGCTTTTCTATTATTTCGTTGACAATGTCTTCCGGCTCTCTGGAATCTGTCCCTACAGTGAATTGTGCTTTGCTGTAAAATTGATTCCTTTCAAATAAATGTTTGGCAATGAATTCCGGCAGGTCTTCGTCAGATATATTGGCAATTAATGGCCTTTTTTCTTTCTGTTTTGAAAGTCTTTCTACCAATGTTCCAACTCCTGTTCTTAAAAAAATACTCTTGGAGTTATGATTAATGATCTCCATATTATTATAATATACAGGAGTTCCTCCACCAAGGCTTAAAACCACATTTTCTTCAGAAGCTAATATCTCTTCAAGTGTCTCTCTTTCCAGTTTTCTAAAGTAAATTTCTCCCTTTTTCTCGAAAATTTCAGGGATGGTTAATTTATTTCTTCTGGAAATCTCTTTATCGAGATCAATTAATTTAAAATCTATTTTTTCGCTTAATATTTTGGAAATGTGAGATTTGCCACTTCCCATGTATCCTATCAGTGAAATTACCATGAATTTTTTTTTAACAAATTTGCGAAAAAGTTTTGAGATAAAGAAAAAAGTCATATCTTTGCACCACTTAAAACAAGGGACATTACTTAAATGAAAACTTGTTATACAAGTGGCCGACTCGGTAGCTCAGCTGGTAGAGCAATACACTTTTAATGTATGGGTCCTGGGTTCGAATCCCAGCCGGGTCACTAGCAATAATAATTACTTAATTTGTAATTTTATTGCCTGCGTGGTGAAATTGGTAGACACGCCATCTTGAGGGGGTGGTTTCCTAAGGATGTGCTGGTTCGAGTCCAGTCGCAGGCACTGCAAAGAAAATTTTATAATTAATATTGAAATTTATTTCATTTTAATTGTGGCCGACTCGGTAGCTCAGCTGGTAGAGCAATACACTTTTAATGTATGGGTCCTGGGTTCGAATCCCAGCCGGGTCACAAGTTTACTGAAAAGTAAATTTTTTTCATATTAATATTTTGTGATTTGGTGTTTCAAAGGCTTCCTTCAGGAGGCCTTTGATTTTTGTATGAATTCAAGTCTAAACCTAGTCTCGTTTTGTTTGTGTATTCAAAAAAAAATCCCCAGCTGAAATAGCTAGGGATAGTATATTTTAATAGATAAAGTTTAATCCAGGTGCATGTTGTCAATTAATCTTACTCCATCTACTACAACTACGATGAAGGCTCTGAAATTTCTGTCTTTATAGAAAAAATCAGTCTCCTGTAATGTGTTTTCATCAGCAATCAGAAAGTATTCAAGCTTCATGCCCTGCTGGTCATCAAAAACATCAGCTACTCTTTCTTTTATTTCCGGAATACTAACAGTTCTGAACCAGTCGTTTACTTTTTTTAAAGTCTCATAAATTATTTTAGAAGTTTCTTTTCGGTCTTCATGAAGTCTTTGGTTTCTTGAGCTTAGTGCCAGTCCGTTTTCTGCCCTGTAAATAGGAACTCCAGTTATTTTAACGGGAAGATGTTTTTTTTCCACCATTTTTTTAATAATAGCAAGCTGCTGAAAATCTTTTTCACCAAAATAGGCATTATCAGGCTGTACCTGTCTGAAAAGCTCTTCTACAACAGTTCCGACTCCGTTGAAATGTCCCGGCCTGGATTTACCTTCCATTTCATTTTCCAATCCGTCAAAATTATACGATTGGCTTTCAGCTTTTTCAGGGTAAATATCTGCTACCTCTGGGATGTAGACAGCATCTACAAGGCCTGAATTCTGAAGAATAAGTATATCTCTGTTAACATCTCTTGGGTATTTTTCAAGATCTTCAGGGTTATTGAACTGAGTTGGATTTACAAAAATTGAAGAGATAACAAGGTCATTTTCTTTTCTTGCCTCTTCATACAGAGAAAGATGGCCATTGTGCAGGGCGCCCATAGTAGGGGCAAAGCCAATTCTTTTTCCCATTTCTTTCTGTCTTTCAATGAAATCCTGAAGGACTTTTCTGTTTTTTAGAACTTCCATAGTTTATTTTAATACTATTTCAAAAATACTAAAAATATCGCATAATAATATGTACTTTTAATAATTTGGAAAAGGGAATTTTCGTAAAAAAATGTTAATTAAAATAATGTTGGATGTTTTTTTGTAATTTTGCACATTAAAGCATTTTTACAAAAATTAGATAGAAAGTTTATGCCGAATCAAAAAATACTGTACATTACTACAGAGATGTATCCATATCAGGAAGATACAAATATGGCTGCAGTGGTAAACAAAATGGCACTTAAGATGCACCAAGAAGGCAATGATGTAAGAGTTTTTATGCCAAGATTTGGACAAATAAGTGAGAGAAAGTTCCAGCTTCATGAAGTAATCCGTCTTTCAGGGATGAATATTATTATCAATGACCTGGACCAGCCTCTAATCATTAAAGTAGCGTCTCTTCCGGGGGAAAGACTTCAGGTTTACTTTATTGACAATGAAGAATACTTCAAAAGAAAACAATATTATTTTGATGATGAAGGAAACCCTTTCGAAGACAACGACGAAAGAGCTATTTTCTTTGCCAGAGGAGTTATTGAAACCATTAAGAAACTAAACTGGGTGCCGGACGTTATCCATTTAAATGGATGGATGTCTTCTTTTGTTCCAATTTATCTTAAAACTTACTACGAATCAGATACTTATTTCAAGGACGCGAAAATTGTACTTTCTCTTTACAATGAGAAAGATGCCGACCTGGA
This sequence comes from Chryseobacterium metallicongregator, assembly GCF_031324065.1. NCBI lineage: Bacteria > Pseudomonadati > Bacteroidota > Flavobacteriia > Flavobacteriales > Weeksellaceae > Chryseobacterium > Chryseobacterium metallicongregator. The sequence continues at coordinate 27,577 of NZ_JAVIXS010000004.1, read as the reverse complement.
CAAAAAGATCGATGAAAAGCTGCAGTTTGATAATATTTCAGGATTAAAAGCGTTAGATAACCCAACTATTAAAAGTTTTGTTATCGAGAGTATGAACTATGTAGATGCCGTTGTAAAAGGTGACGAGTTTCTGGATGAAGACCTGGATAAGGCTTTCAACGAAACAGCAACCCAGAAATCGGAATATCTGGACGTAGATTCTATAAATCAACTTTATTAAAAACACATTTTTAATGACTCATAATCTTAAAAAGACCTTCGCCATGCTTTTATTGGCGATTTTTGGAAGTGCATTGCTTTATAACTGTGAACCAGATCCGGATTCTCTTGGGGAGCAGCTGTTTAATGGTGATGCAGCACAAGGCAATGAAACTGCATATCCTGTTATAGCATACAATTATGACAATAATGATTCCATCAGAAGTGATGCTTCAAGATTGATCAGTGGGTTGAGTGAATCAGGGGTTACCACAAATGTTGCTGTTCTTGGAGCCTTTACTGAATCCCAGTTTGGAATGCAGAGAGCATCTTATGTTACCCAGTTGAGAATGCCAACAGATAATTTCGACTTCAACGGTGCGAATCCAAAAGTAGATTCCGTAGTCCTTGTAGTAAGACCCCCTGCGAATACAACTTCGAATACTTACTTCTTTGAAGGCGATTCATTAAGAACAAATACATTAGAAAAAAGTGATTTTCCTGTAGATGGAGTTGCTACAGCGGTTTCCATTGAGAAGAAAACTTATCCTGTTCGTAAATACGGTAAAATAGGAGGTGCTTCAAAATCAATGAAAATCAACGTACATGAAGTGACTACGTTCTTAGATGCAAATAATGATGCGCTAAAACGTTCCAATGCATCAATAAGTACTGGTGAGCTATTAGGTTCAGGAGTATTTGATGGTAACATGAGTTCTTTGTCTATTACAAAAAAATCGGATAATTCAATTGTATTCTCAGGAAACCTAGGATTCAGAATGAAATTGAGTAATACAGATTTTTTCCAGACTCATATTCTTGATAAAAAAGGAAAACCTGAACTTCAGGATGCTGCGAACTTTATCAGATATTTTAAAGGAATAAAAATTTCTGTGGACGAAACGGACAGATATCTGTATCAGTTCTCTCCTAATGACCTGCAGGTTATTATGTATTATAAATATGATAAGACAGACAACGGAACAACCACAAGACCACAAACAACACTCAATTTTAACCTAGGAAGTGCTAATGCGCATATCGGGCTGTTTGAATATAACAGATTGGGAACACCTGTTAAAGAAGCATTGTCAGGAAGTAATCCTAGTGAAGGAGATGAAAGACTTTTTGTTCAGGGAATGGGAGGTCCTTCCGTGGTAGTAAAAATTAAGGATGAGACAATTGTAAAGCTTAAGGAGATTTATGCTGAAAAGAAAGCAGGTATTTTAAGTGCTAAGATCAGAATCTATCTGGACCCTGCAACATGGAAAAATACTGGTTCTACTGAAGATCGTAAGTTTACACTTTTAAATAATACATTAAATGCCGGTAAAATTGATTACTCAAAATTAGCATTCACTTCAGATCTGACAAACGGACTTGGATTGTACTATTTTAAGGATAAACCTGAGCCAGGTTATTATGATTTTGTAGTCACAAAAACAGTCAAGGATATTGTTGAAGGAAAAACAGAAACAGTTGGAGATGCTACACAGCCGATTGTTAATAAACCATTAATCATCAGTGCAGGAGCATTTGCAGCAAGTACTACAGGAACCCTTTTAGGTGTTCGTAATACGACAAGAGCATTTGATATGAACAGAATTATTCTGACAGGTATAGATAAAGCCAATACGAATCCAAAAAGAATCCAGCTAATGGTGACTTATGGTACGAAAAAATAGAACACGATAAACAAACAACACTAGACAAAATAAAATATGTGCGGAATAGTAGGATATACAGGTTTTCAAGACGCTTATGAAATTGTAATTAATGGTCTTAGAAGATTGGAATATAGAGGGTATGACAGTGCCGGAATTGTTTTAGAAGGACCAGAGAATAAACTGGAAGTAGAAAAAACAAAGGGTAAAGTTGAGGATTTGGTGAATATTTCAAAAGGACTAAAAGGAACGTCTAAAATTGGAATGGGACATACCCGTTGGGCAACCCACGGAGTTCCAAGTGACAGAAATTCCCACCCGCACTTGTCAAACAACGGAAAAATTGCAATTGTACATAATGGTATTATTGAAAACTATGATACCATTAAAACAATGCTTACTGAGAAAGGCTTTACTTTTAAATCAGAAACAGATACTGAAGTACTGGTAAACCTTATCCAGTATTTTATGGATCTTAATCCGGATATAGACTTCCCAACTGCAGTGAGATATGCATTGAATGAAGTATATGGTGCCTATGCAATCACTGTACTTCATGAAGATTATCCTGGAGTATTGGTTGTAGGAAGATTAGGATCTCCTTTAGCAATCGGAATCGGAGATAAAGAATATTTTATTGCCTCTGATGCATCTCCTTTCGTAGAATTTACAAAAGAAGCTATATATCTTGAAGAAGGACATATGGCAACAATTTCTCTGGAAAATGGAGTAGATATCAGAACCATCAATGAAAACTCTAAGATTGAGCCTGAAATCCAAGAACTTAAGTTGAGTCTTGAGCAAATCGAGAAAGGCGGATATGAGCACTTTATGCTTAAAGAAATCTTTGAACAGCCTAAATCTGTACACGATACCATGAGAGGTAGGCTTCTTGTAGACGAAGGAGTAATCAAAATGGCTGGAATCTGGGATCATGTTGAGCGATTCAAAAATGCTAACAGAATTATCATCATTGCTTGTGGTACTTCATGGCATGCAGGTCTTATCGGAGAATATCTGATCGAAGAATATGCAAGAATCCCTGTGGAAGTAGAATATGCATCAGAATTCAGATACAGAAACCCGATCATTACAGATAAAGATGTGGTGATTGCCATTTCTCAATCTGGAGAAACAGCTGATACCATGGCTGCTTTAAAACTAGCAAAAGAAAAAGGTGCATTTATATATGGTATATGTAATGTTGTGGATTCTTCCATTGCAAGAATTACAGACGCTGGTTCATATACCCATGCCGGTCCTGAAATAGGGGTTGCTTCTACCAAAGCATTTACGGCACAGCTTACCATTCTTACTTTAATTGCATTTAAATTAGGAAAACACAACGGAAACTTAGGAAACGCTGAATTTATGAGCTTAATTGCTGAGCTTGATGCTATTCCTAAGAAAATCGAAGAAGTGTTGAATACCACGCATGAACTTACGCAGAATATTGCAAAAGATTTTGTGAAAGCTACCAATTTCCTTTACTTAGGAAGAGGATACAATTATCCTGCAGCCTTAGAAGGAGCCTTAAAATTAAAAGAAATTTCTTATATCCATGCAGAAGGATACCCGGCTGCAGAAATGAAGCACGGTCCGATTGCCCTGATCGACGAAAATATGCCAATTGTAATTATAGCACCTAGAAAAGGTCACTATGATAAAATTGTAAGTAACGTTCAGGAAATTAAAGCGAGAAAAGGAAAAATTATCGCTGTAGTTAATAAAGGAGACCGTCAGGTGAGCGAAATGGCAGATTATGTTATCGAAATCCCTGAAACTTCAGAATGTTTCTCTCCAATCGTTGCTTCCGTACCTCTGCAACTGCTTGCTTATTATATAGCAGTATATAGAGGAGCCAACGTAGATCAACCGAGAAACCTTGCAAAATCTGTTACCGTGGAATAAAAAGTTGTTGTAAATAAAATAAATTTAGATTTCTTCCGTTATTTCAAAAAAAATCTTAAAAGTTTCTTAAAAAAATTATATATTTACGGCTTAATTATAAAAATTAACATGAAAAGGATATTTCTTTTATTATTGTCTGCGTCGGTAGCATCGGTATCTTGTTCAGGTGGTGGCAGCTCTTCTGTAGGGAAGCCAGGAACAAAAGGAGAATTGATACCAAGAGAAAAAACTAAATCATTTGTTGCGGAAAGACCATACGGAATGGTTGCAATTCCTGCAGGTTCATTTGTTGCTGGTTTAGCAGACCAGGATCCAACAAATACTCCTGAAAAAGCAGCATTGAAGACAGTTACTGTTTCTTCTTTCTTCATGGATGAAGCAGAAACTACCAACTCGGAGTACAGAGTATTTATCAATTATGTAAGAGACTCTATCGCGAGAACTTTACTTGCCGAAGCTGCCGGAGAAGGTGGTGATGAAGGCGGACGTAAAGGAGCTGCAATAGGAGATTATGCATATCTTGCTAAAAAAGAAGAAAATTTAACACCTTATCAAGAATATATGGAAGGCCAGGGTGGCCGGGAAGACGGAAGCTATGATGCCAGCAAAAGATTAGATTGGAAAATCCCTTTACACTGGAGCACATCAAAATATCCGGATGTAGAATACGCAGAAGTTTTAGAATCTCTGTATCTACCTTCTTCTTCAAGAATCGGAAACGAAAGAATTTTAGATGTAAGTAAGCTGAAATATACTTACCGTTGGGGAGATATGGACGCTGCAGTTGCAGATAACGAAAGAGGAGCTAATTATCTGAAAAGCGAAAGTATCGCGATCTATCCTGATACTACAGTTTGGGTAAAAGATTTCCACTTTGCTTACAATGAGCCATTGTTTGAACAGTATTTCTGGCACAAAGCTTACAAAGACTATCCTGTTGTTGGGGTTACCTGGGATCAGGCAAGGGCTTATTGTAACTTCAGATCTAAATTGAAAACAGATTACAACGAAAGTTTAAAAAGAAAAAAACAAAGACCATTAGAGTTCCGTCTTCCAACAGAAACTGAATGGGAATATGCTGCAAGAGGAGGTATGCAAAATGCTACTTACCCTTGGGGTGGTCCATATTTAATGGACGACAGAGGTTGCTATTTGGCTAACTTTAAGCCGAAAAGAGGTAACTATATGGAAGACGAGAAAAAAGGTACTTATACATATACAGCTCCAGTTAAGAAATTTAAGAAAAATGGGTTTGGGTTATTTGATATGGCTGGAAACGTTTCTGAATGGACACTATCTTCATTTAACAATTCTTCTTCAGGATTCTCTTCTACATTAAATCCTTCTACTAAGGATAAGTTGGATACGAAGAAATCTGTAAGAGGTGGATCTTGGAAAGATATAGGATATGCACTAATGACAGGTGCTAGAGATTGGGAAAGAAAAGATTCCGCAAGAAGCTATATCGGATTCAGAACTGTACAGGACATTCCTGAAGCAGCCGTTAAACCAAGAAGAGTTAACAGATAACTAATCAGACAATTATTTTCAATAACAATTTTATTTAACATTAAAAAAACTAACTCAATATGTTTAAGACTAAAGATGCTTGGATGAATTTCTTTTATTCATTCGGTGCTGCAATTGTAATTCTTGGAGCTTGGCTTAAAATTACTCACATTACCTTGGGACCTATTAACGGTAACATCGCTCTTACCGTAGGACTTATCACTGAGGCGATTATCTTTATCATCTTTGCATTTGACCCTCCAAAAACTGAAGAGTCTTATGCTTGGGAAAATGTTTATCCTGAGTTATTAGATAAACATGCTAACCCAAATCCTTTACACTCTAATGTAACAACTAAAAATACAAGCGCTCAATTTGCTGAATTAGAAAACTCTCTTTCTAACAAATTGGATAAAATGCTTGAAGATGCTAGATTAGACGTTCAATTATTTGAAAGATTAAGAACAGGAATTGATAAATTCTCAAACTCTGTTGATCAGATCAATCAAACTGTAGACGTATCTGCTTCTACTCATAAATATAACGACCAATTAAATAAAGCAGCTCAGCACATGGAAAGCATGAATGCTCTTTATGCAATGCAACTTGAAAGCGGTAAGAGACAATCTGAATTTGCTAACAAGTATGTTGCAGATATGCAGAAATCTGCAGAGCAATCTGAGAAATTCAACCAAGAGCTACAAGGTTTAACATCTAATCTTAATAACTTAAATAGAGTTTATGGTGGTATGCTAACTGCTATGAAGTCTTAATTCCTAACCATTTCTAAATTTAACTACTTAATCAAAAAACAAAGAAAAGAGAATGGCACAAGGAAAACAGACCCCTCGTCAGAAGATGATCAACCTGATGTATTTGGTGTTCATCGCGATGATGGCCCTAAATATTGATGCAGAAATCATCAGATCATACTATGACTCTACCAGAGCATTGAATGAAACAAGAACTTTAACTGAAAAAAAGAACGAGAAGATTTTTGAAAGAACGTTGGAAGCTAAGGCTCAGCAAGTTCCGGATACTTATGCACAGCCGTGGTCACAGTACAAAGTATTGAAAACCAAAATTGATGCATTGGTGAAGTCTGCTCAGGATATTAAAGATTTGTTGAAAAAACAATCTGAGTTTCACGACAAAGATCCTCAAACAGGAAAAGATATTGATGTAAGTGAAAACTTTGCTGCATTGAACAATAATGAAGCAACTACTGAATATTTCTTCAAAGAAGGAGATGAAAATACTCCATCTAAGAATGCATTAGACCTGAAAGCTAAAATTGATGATGTAAGAAACTACATCAATGCAACTTTCGGAAACAATGCTCAATTACAGGATTTAGTAGCAAGAGCTAACAAGTCTCTGATTGCGGAGTATCCTAAAGGAACATCTCCAAATGAAAAGACCTGGTTTCAAAATAAATTTTATCATCAGCCGCTAATTGCTGCAATATCTAACTTGGAGATTATCCAAAATGATGCCAGAAACGTGCAGTCTGATGCATTGGCATTATTACTTCAGGAAAAAGTAGATGCGAGTATTAAATTCTCAAGCTACGAGCCTATCGTTTCAGGTCCGGTGGATATCCAGGCAGGAAAACAGGCTGAAGTAAAAGTAATGTTAGGTACTTATTCTAATAGTAATAAGATCAGCATTTCTGGAGTAAGTAAAGTAGAAAACGGTAAAGGTTCTATCGCAATTTCAGGTTCTGGAATTGGTGAACATAAATTGGGTGGAACTATTACATTAACGGATGCTTCAGGTAAGCCACAAAGCTTCCCTTGGACTCATACTTATAATGTAATTGCAGGACCAAGAGAAGTAAAACTTGAAAAAGGATTATTACTTGCTGCAGACAAAATGAATGTAATGTACAGAGGACTTGAGAACCCTGTTTCAGGATCAATCTTAGGTGCTGACAATTCTAAACTTTCATTATCTGCTCCGGGTGCATCTGTAAGAAGTACAGGTCCAGGTAAATGGAGTGTGAAACCAAGTTCAGGTAATGTTGTTAAATTAACATTATCAGGAATTGATCCTTACGGAAAATCAGTATCTCAGGTATTTGAATACAGAATTAAGAACGTTCCGCCTCCAAGAGGAGAAATGAGAGGACAGAATGTATTGTCTATGCCGGCAACTTCTATTCCTAACCAGTCTGTTCAGGCAGCAATCCCTGACTTTGACTTCCCTGTTTCATTTACTGTAACTCAGTTTATGGTAAGAGTACCAGGTAGAGCAGCTCTTCTTGTTCATGGTAACTCTCTGGATGAAGCAGCAGGTTTAGTGAAGAATTTGAGAACAGGTGATGTAGTTTCAATCTTTGATATTAAAGCAACAGCTCAAGGTCTTGATGGTCAGATTATTAAAAACATTACTCCTATAATCATTAATGTTCAATAGGACTAAAATTGTAATTTATTATGAAAAAATATATTAGCACCCTTTTAGTATTAGTTTCGGGATTTGCTTTTTCCCAGACTATTCTGAACGCATCTTCTCCGGAAGAGTTCAGACAGATGAGAGCAGAAAACAAACAGAAAGTTGGTGATACTATTGTAGATAAAACAGTAAAGCCTCTTGAATATGGTTTTGTAGAAGACAAAGATATCCTTAAGAGTATGTTTGTATGGGAGATCATTGATATGAATGATAAGATCAACCAGCCATTCTATTACGATAATCCGGATGGCCTTCTTGCTACACCTACAAGATCTCTATACCAATTATTATTGGATGCTGCTTTGAGCGGTAAGATTGAGCAGGTATATGATGATGAAAACTTTACTGTAAAACTTTCGCCGGAAGGAATTCAGAAGAGATTGGAAAAAGTAATCATCAATGATGCTGCTATTGATATCTTAAACTCTGGAAGACAGCTTACAGAAGCAGAAAAGAAACAATATACTGACGTATTTAAGACAACTACTGATAAAGTAAAAGTTCTTAAAATCATGGGTATGTGGTTTATTGATAAGAGAGACGGACAAATGAAATACAGACCTCTTGGTATTGCTGCAATGGGACCAGATCCTGCAGTACAGGGAGTTATTGGTCCGGATGGTAAGCCTATTGCAAGTAATGATGAGCTTATTGACCTATTCTGGATCTATTACCCAAGTGCTCGTGATATCTTAGCAAACAATTTTGTTTTCAATAGAAAAAATTCATCTGCTGACTTATCTTTCGATGATGTTATCAATGCAAGAAGATTCTCTTCTATCATTTATAAGTCTTCAGCTGGTTTAGGAGACGGTACTATTAAGGATTATATTCCTAAAAATGCCGATGAACAACTTGAAGAAAGCGATAGAATCAAAGCGCAGATTCTTGAAATGGAAAATGATATGTGGAATTACTAGATTTCACTTGATATTTATAGAAAACCTGAGTATTTTTACTCAGGTTTTTTTATTATGAGAAATGTAGATTATATTATTGTAGGAGACGGATATGCAGGGCTTTTCTTAGCTCATCAGCTGATTAAAAATAAAAAGTCTTTTGTGATCTTTACGGAAGGAAGAAAAAGCGCTTCTCAGGTTTCAGCAGGAATTATCAATCCTGTTGTTCTAAAGAAGTTTACCACATTCTGGAAAGCACAGGAGCAAATAGATTTTCTTAAAAAAAGTCTTAAAGAAATAGAATCATATACCGGAGAAAATTATTTGATCAATGCTCCCATTCACAGAATTTTCCATGATGAAAATGAACAGAATTTATGGTTGAAAAAATCGGCAAATGAAGAATTATCAAATTTTCTTGATCAAAATTTTGATCGTTTAAATATAGTAAAAAACGACTTTCTTACCGGAAAGGTGAATCAATCTGCAAGACTTAATGTTAATGGATTTTTCAGTGGTTTATTCAATTATTTTGAAAAAAATGATCATCTGGTAAAAGAAAAATTCGATTATTCAAAATTGAATCCATCTGAATCGGCATATAAAGATTTTACATTCAAAAATATAATCTTTTGTGAAGGAATGGGTGTGAAGGATAATCCGTATTTTTCAGAGATTACAGTAAACCCGAACAAAGGGCACCACATAAAAGTGAAGCTTTCTCAACCGATTCCGGAAAATATAACCATTAAAAAGAAACACTTTTTATTTCCAACCGGAAACGGATTATATTTTTATGGAGGAACTTATGACAGAGAGCAGCTTCACCATCATATTGATGAATCAGCAGTTGCCCAGCTGGTGAAAGGACTTTCAGAATTTTATCCTTATGATTTTGAAGTAGAAGAAGTACATTTTGGATTTCGTCCAACCGTAAAAGACAGAAGACCTATCATCGGAAGGCACAATAAGTTCAGTAATCTTTATGTCTTTAATGGGCTTGGAGCCCGTGGGATTCTTAATGGGTGTTATTTTTCAAGAGATCTGTTCCGTTTTATGGAAGAAGATATTCCATTGCATGAAGAAGTTTCATGGAAGAGATTTCAATAGTGTATCTTAGTATTGATATTCAAGGTGAACATTTATGAATGAAAATATATTAGGTATAGTGGCCGGAGTTCTTACTTCCGTTTCAATGATTCCACAACTTATAAAGGTAATCAGAGAAAAGAATGTAGAAGATATTTCTTTACTCATGCTCCTGGTTCTGATTTCAGGGCTCTCTTTATGGGTATGGTATGGTTTTGAAAAAGACGAACTCCCTATTATTATATCAAATGCATTTGCTGTTCTGGTGAATATCAGCCTCCTGATCTGTTATATAAAGTACAACAACAAAAAATAGAAATATCAATATAAAAAATACGCCTCATCATGATGAGGCGTATTCTATTTTTATTTAAGTGAGATTCAATTACTGAAGAACAAATTTAGCTAAAGGAGCCATTCTTGCTTTGTTTAAAGTAAGTGTATTTCCGTTTACTGAGTAATTGTCTGCTGCAAGAATTGCTTTGGTAAATTGATTTTCAATATCAAGATCCTCGCAAGCCATCATGGTAGACATTCCCTGATTGAATTTAATTCTCATCATTTCAGGTTTGATCTCAAAAGTTCCTCCCAAACCATTACATCCTGCATGTCCCTGATATCTCATACCATCCATTTCAAGTTTAAAATAAGGATTGTTTTTAGGATTTTTCAGTTCAATCGGCTTTCCGTTAAGCTCTGTAAGTTTCCATGTTTTTCCTGTAATATCAGTAGTTGCTTTTTGAGCATTTTGTGTTTTACATGAAACAACTAAAAATGTTGCGAGAACAAGTGCCGATAAATAATAATATAAACTTTTCATAATGTTTATTTTTTTAATTTGAATTGCTAATCCCTATGCTAATACGATGCCATTTTTGCAGGACCAGATTCTTTTTTTGCCTGTTTAAGATGGAACAGAACCATATCTACATTCTTTTTCAGGAAGGTGATATTTCCTTTAATATCAGAATATTGATACTCTTCATTGGAGGCAGTATATTCAGGTAAAGCATCACTTTTTTTAAGGTCAAAAGTTTTGCCGTTTAAATGTATTGTTGCTGTATTTTTGGTGTTGTTGATTGTGACTTCTATTTTTTCTCCATAGCTGTCAACATACACATTTTTTGAAATGTCATCTGTATTTTCTGGAGCAACAGCAGTAATGGTTTCAGCTTCTTTTCCGGGATGTTTACACGCTGTTAGGGAAATAATGGTCAATCCGAAAAGGACTGGTAATAATAATTTTTTCATAGTGATAAGTGATTTTAAAGTGTTTCATGAATTATGCTGTTAATGCTATATAAATTTACAAATATTTTTGATAAATATATGTTAATTTTTCATAAACTAACAGAAAGTTAAAGTTTTAGATAATTTAACTCACTGTTTTTAGAAAAAAAATTCACAAAACAGAAAGTAATAATTATTGTGGAAGATTAAAGATAACCGTTGTTAATTCAGGGTTTTTAACGAACTTGTTTTCAGTAGTATAATGTTGTTTTTTTTCATTTTTCATTTGTTGTGTTAATTTTTGGCAAAAATAATTCAAAATGAAGAGAGTAACAATAAGTAAATGTTAATAATTATAATTTATGATAAAGTTTAGGTTGGAATGGGGAAATTTTTCAAAACAGACAACCAGGCCACTTAAAATGTTCAAAAAAGCAACAACTTTAAAATTAAAATTTCCTTAAATCAAAAAAAATGGCTTGATATTTGAAAATTGAAACTTGCACAGATGAGATGTCAGGGTTGCTCGAATTATGCTTGAATAAACGAAATATTTAATATTTATCATTTTTTAATATTCAGGTATTTTAAAGAAGAGTTAAATTTTGTTAATCCATGATGGTAATATCATAATCTGGGTGTACATTTGCAACTTCAAAATGAGAAACTTCGTAGTATATTTTTTAACCGGTCTTTTTCTGCTCTTTGTAGTAGAAAGCAGACTTGATGTTAAAACGCTCCGAAACGATTATAACGGTCATGTTTCTCATCATATGCCGAAAAGAGCCAACCGCCTGAATCAGACTTTTGAAAAACTCTCTGTTCAGCAGATGGCCGATAATGTAGACAATTCCACTTTAGAACTTACCGAAGATGATTTCCAGCTTTCTGATGTATGGCAGGCTGTTATTGTTTTTGCCGGAGTCTTCTCTTTAGTCTATATTTTTGGATTAAAAAGCTATAAACGATCCAAACCGGATATTCATGGCTTTGTTCTTGGTTTAGCAACCAAAAGATTTATTCTTATCCGCTCTATTAGAATTTAAAAATTTTCCGTTCTATTTATTTTCTGCCTGATTCCGGGTGGAAAGTACTTGCGTTGTGTATGCCGGTAATCATCACATCGTACTCCTTTTATTACCATTTTTTATTTCTATCAAAACATTAACGATTTATATAAACTCTAGAATTATGATAAAAAGAGTTGCTTCGGGAATTGCGCTGAGTGCCCTTTTGTTGGCGGTTGGCTGCAATAAGAAAAAAGAAGAAAAAGAAGAAGTTACCGTCTATCCGGTGACGTCCCCTGTGGTAATGGATACCGTAATCAACAAAGAATACGTAGCCCAGATTCAATCTGTAAAAAACATTGAAGTGAGAGCTCAGGAAAAGGGTTTCCTTGAAAAAATCTTTGTAGATGAAGGACAATACGTACAGGCAGGACAAACATTGTTCCGTATTATGCCTAAACTGTATCAGGCAGAATTATTAAAAGCAAAAGCAGAAGTAGAACAGGCTTCTATTGAACTGAAAAATGCAAGTACACTGGCAGGAAACAACATCGTTTCTAAAAATGAAAGAGCGATGGCAAAAGCAAAACTGGATGCTGCTAATGCAGAAATGAAACTGGCTCAGATCCACCTTTCATTTACTGATATCAAAGCACCGTTTTCAGGGATTATTAACAGAATTCCCCTGAAATTAGGGAGTCTGGTAGATGAAGGCGATTTGTTGACTTCGTTATCAGATAATACAAGTATCTACACCTATTTCAATGTTTCAGAACCTGAATATTTGAGCTATCAGACTCATGCAGCAGACAGAGGAAGCAATCAGGTTTCTCTGATCACAGCAAACGGAGAAACATATACACAAAAAGGAGAAATTCAGACGATTGAAGGTGAATTTGATAACGAAACCGGAAATATTGCTTTCCGTGCGAAATTCCCTAATCCTGACAAACTTCTGAGAAACGGAGAAACCGGAAAAGTGCAGATGTCTATGCCTGTTCATAATGCATTGATCATTCCACAGAAAGCAACCTATGAAATTCAGGATCAGAAATATGTATTTGTAATTGATAAAAATGGAGTGGCAAAATCCAGAAATATCAAAGTAGCCTATGAACTGCAGGACTTGTATGTGGTAGGATCAGGAATTTCAAAAGGAGATCAGATCCTTCTTGAAGGAGTTCAGAAAGTAAAGGATGATCAAAAAGTGAAAACAAAATTCCAGGATCCTAAGAAAGTTCTTCAATCATTGAAACTAAAAGCAGAGTAGTGGTCTCTAAAGTGAAACAGTATGTTTAAGAAATTCATTCGCAGACCAGTTCTGTCTATAGTAATCTCATTGATTATTGTATTTATGGGAATACTGTCATTGGTAAAACTTCCGGTGACCCAGTTCCCATCCATTTCTCCGCCTAAAGTAAATATCACCGCAGAATATCCCGGAGCTAACAACGAATTGTTGATTAAATCCGTAGTAATTCCTTTGGAAAGAGGATTAAATGGAGTTCCAGGTATGAAATATATGACTTCGGATGCCGGAAATGACGGGGAAGCTTCCATTCAGATTGTATTTGATCTGGGAACAGATCCCAATGTAGCTGCAGTAAACGTGCAGAACCGTGTATCTTCAGTGGTAAATAAACTTCCGCCTTTGGTAGTGCGTGAAGGGGTAAAGATCACGCGTGAAGAACCCAACATGTTGATGTATATTAACCTGTACAGCGATGATCCTAAAGCTGACCAGAAATTCCTTTTCAACTATGCAGATATCAACGTAATGTCTGAATTGAGAAGGGTAAGCGGTGTTGGTTTTGCCGATATCCTGGGAACCCGTGAATATGCCATGCGTATCTGGCTTAAGCCTGATAGATTAACAGCTTATAATATTTCAGCAGATGAAGTAATGGAATCTCTGAATGAGCAGAGTTTGGAAGCTTCCCCGGGTAAAACGGGTGAGAGTTCCGGGAAACGTTCTCAGTCTTTCGAGTATGTATTAAAATATCCAGGTCGTTTCAATAATGAAAAAGATTACGGAAACATTATTTTAAAAGCAAAACCGAACGGAGAATCTGTAAGGCTGAAAGATGTTGCCGATATAGAGTTTGGAAGTTCCATGTATGATATTTATTCCACATTGAACGGAAAACCTTCAGCAGCCATCACGGTAAAACAATCCTATGGATCCAATGCAAGTGACGTTATCAAAAATGTGAAAGCATTGATGAAAGATCTTGAAAAAAATAACTTCCCTAAGGGAATGCATTACGATATCAGTTATGACGTTTCAAGATTCCTGGATGCATCTATGGAAAAAGTAATCCATACTTTGTTTGAAGCCTTTATTCTGGTTGCTATCGTGGTATTCCTATTCCTTGGTGACTGGCGCTCAACATTGATTCCGGCATTAGCCGTTCCGGTTTCATTGGTAGGAACATTTGCGGTAATGTCTGCTTTCGGAATTACCCTGAATATGATTTCCCTCTTTGCCTTGGTAATGGCGATCGGGGTTGTGGTAGATGACGCGATTGTAGTTATTGAAGCCGTTCACGCCAAAATGGAAGAAAAACATCTTTCCCCATTGAAGGCCACCGAAGAAGCTATGCATGAGATCAGTGGAGCAATTATCGCAATTACATTGGTAATGGCATCGGTATTCATTCCGATTGCATTTATGTCCGGGCCGGTTGGGGTATTCTATCGTCAGTTCTCTATTACAATGGCTTCATCCATTATTTTATCAGGGGTAGTGGCGCTTACTTTGACGCCGGCTTTATGTGCTTTGATCTTAAGAAATAATCATGGAAAGGCGAAGAAGAAAACTCCGATTACTATTTTCCTTGATAAATTCAACAATCTGTTTACGAAAGGAGCTGGTAGATATGAGAAGATGCTGAATAAAACAGTGACGAAAAAGACAATAACATTGCCGTTGTTGTTAGCGTTTTGTGCCTGTACATTCTTTCTGAGTAACTCTTTACCTTCAGGATTTATCCCGGCTGAAGATCAGGGAATGATCTATGCCATTATTCAGACGCCTCCTGGATCTACATTAGAAAGAACAAACCAGATTGCCAGAGAGCTTTTGAGGGAATCTGAGGATATTGATGGGGTACAGTCTGTTTCTTCTCTTGCCGGTTATGAGATTTTGACGGAAGGTACCGGGTCAAACTCCGGAACCTGTCTGATCAACCTTAAAAGTTGGGAAGAACGTAAAGAATCCGCTGCGGAAATCATTGAAAAACTGGAAGAAAAAGCCAAAAATATTCCGGGAGCTAATATAGAATTCTTCCAGCCACCTTCCGTTCCGGGATATGGAGCAGCAGGAGGTTTTGAACTTCGTTTACTGGATAAAGCAGGAAGTGGAGATTATCATAAAATGGAGCAGGTAAGTAATGATTTTGTGAAGGAGCTTAAGAAGCGTCCGGAATTGGGATCAGCATTTACATTCTATTCTGCGAGTTTCCCACAATATATGCTGAAGATTGATAATGATCTTGCAGAACAAAAAGGAGTCACGATTGAAAAAGCGATGGATAACCTTTCAACATTGATCGGTTCCAACTATGAAACGAGTTTCATCCGCTTTGACAGACCCTATAAGGTAATTGTTCAGGCCGGTCCTCAATACCGTGCCCTGCCAACAGATCTGTTGAAACTCTATGTTAAAAACGATAAAGATCAGATGGTTCCTTACTCGGATTTCATGAGATTGGAAAAAGTATACGGATTATCAGAGATCACAAGACACAATATGTATAACTCAGCAGAGGTGAGTGGAACTCCTGCACCTGGATATAGTAGTGGACAGGCCATCAAGGCCATTCAGGAAGTTGCGGATAAGACACTTCCAAGAGGTTTTGGTATCGACTGGGCGGGGATCTCTAAAGATGAAGTAAGCCGTGGTAATGAAGCCGTATTTATCTTCCTGGTATGTTTAGGATTTGTTTATCTGATCCTTTCCGCACAGTATGAAAGTTTCATCCTTCCGCTACCGGTTATTTTATCCCTTCCGGTAGGTATTTTCGGAGCATTTTTATGTTTAAAATTATTAGGATTGGAAAACAATATCTATGCACAGGTGGCGATGGTCATGCTTATTGGACTTCTGGGTAAAAATGCCGTGTTGATTGTAGAATTTGCCGTTCAGAAAAAGGCAGAAGAAGGAATCCCTGTGGCAAAGGCTGCTATTGAAGGAGCTGCAATCCGTTTCCGTCCGATCTTGATGACATCGTTTGCATTTATTGCCGGATTGATTCCATTGGTGATTGCAACAGGACCGGGTGCAGTTGGGAACAGAACCATTGGTACTGCAGCAGCAGGAGGAATGTTAATCGGGACTATTTTCGGATTGATGATTATCCCCGGACTGTATTATATCTTCGGAACAATTGCTGATAAGTCACGATTGGCCAGATATGAAGAAGAAAATCCTTTAACAGAACAAACTGAACCTTATGAACATGATGGAAAATTCGAAGACTAAAAATATAATTACAGCCATTGCCTTATCGCTTGTCCTTGCAAGCTGTAAGGCGCCGATGGCGACTGTTATAAAAGACGAGGTAAAAGAAAATATTCCTCAGAACTTTAATCAGGAAGAGCAGCAGGATGCTAACAACAATAGCGGAACAACACCGTGGAGACAGTTCTTTACTGATCCCAACCTTGTAACGCTTATTGAAACTGCTTTAAAAAATAATCAGGAGCTTCTGATCACTCTTCAGGAGATTGAAATTGCTAAAAGTGGTGTTTTAGCTAAAAAAGGGAGATTGACTCCAACGGTTTCTGCAGGAATAGGAGCGGGATTGAAAAAATCCGGCCGCTATACCAGTGAAGGAGCTGGTGATGCTACCACAGAAATAGAACCCGGAAAAGAAATGCCGGATCCTCTTGGGAATTTTGAAGCAGGATTAAATGCAAGCTGGGAAATTGATATCTGGAAAAAACTGAGAACTGAGAAAGAATCTGCAGTGGCCCATTATCTTTCTACAGTGGAAGGGAAGAACTTTGTTTTATCTAATCTTATTGAAGAAGTTGCAGATAATTATTATGAGTTATTGGCGCTTGATAATCAATTGGATATTATACAGCAGTATATCAAGCTTCAGCAGAGAGCATTGGAAATTTCCAAAATTCAGAAAGAAGCGGCTGCGGCAACGGAACTCGCTGTGAAAAAATTTGAAGCAGAACTTGCGAAATCCAAAGCAGCAGAATATACAATCCGCCAGCAGATCACGGAGAAGGAAAATGAAATTAATGCTTTACTGGGAAGATATCCACAGCCAATTGTGAGAACAAAGGAAAACTTTATGTCTACCATTCCTCCCACAGTGTATACCGGAATCCCATCTCAGTTATTAGCCAACCGTCCTGATATCAAACAGGCAGAGTTGGAATTGAAGGCCTCAAAACTGGATGTGGAAGCAGCAAGAAAAGAATTCTATCCTTCTTTGGAAATTTCTGCAACATTAGGATTGGAAGCGTTCAAGCCTTCATACCTTGTTAAATTACCTGAATCGATTGCTTATAATCTTGTGGGCGAGCTGGCTGGACCACTTATTAACAAAAGTGCGATAAAAGCCAATTTTCAGTCAGCAGATGCAAAACAGGTTCAGGCATTATACGAATATGACAAAACCATTTTGAATGCTTATCTGGACGTTGCCAATTTAATGTCAAAGGTGAAAAATATAGATCAGTATTATCAGTTGAAATCACAGGAAACCAAAGCCCTGGATCAGTCTATTGATATTGCCAATCAGTTGTTCCGTAATTCAAGAGCAGATTATCTTGAAGTGCTTTTGAACCAGAGAGATGCTTTAGATGCTAAAATGGAGCTTATCGAAGCAAAACAAAAACAGCTCAGCACTGTAGTCGACATCTATAAAAGTTTAGGTGGAGGCTGGAAATAAAACATCATAATTCTATCAATAAACAGTTAATGTTTTTTGGAAGGGTCAATTCTTTTGAGTTGGCCCTTTTTATTTTTAACACGACATGTTCTGTCGCTGCGGATAGATATTTTTGCATTATAATAAGATAAATTGTAATACAACATAAAGTAAATTTGATTATTAATAGTATGATTTATAGCAGGTTGAAGTATTTCGATTTTCGTATCTTAAAAAGTGTTAAATTCGCTTCGTTTTAATAAACTAATTACTAACTCAAAAAACAACACGGGAATGAAAAAATTCTATCTCGGTGCATTTACCTTATGCACGGTTCTGGGCGCATCTGCTCAGGAAGTGGTGTGGCAAAAAGACATCCAATCCTCTACCCAGGATTTTCTGAGCCAGGTCACCACAACCATTGATCAGCAGTATCTGATCACAGGTAGTTCTATTCAAAGCAATAAACAACAGGCTTCAGGCAGTAAGCAAAACAACGGTTACGATTTTCATCTGGTAAAACTTAACCAGCAGGGACAGGAAGTCTGGGAGAAATATTTTTCAGGACAAAACCATGATTATTTATCTGCTACGGTCACAACACAGGATGGCGGATTTCTTTTAGCTGGAACTTCCTATTCAGGAAAAGGCTTAGACAAAAAAGACGATTCCAAAGGCGGTTCAGATATCTGGCTGATCAGAATCAATGAATTCGGGGATGAATTGTGGCAGAAAACTCTGGGAAGTTCTTCTGATGAAGAAGCAAGATCTGTTATTCAAACTACTGATTTAGGATTCTTTGTGGCCGGAAATATACAGAACTCACCCAAAGGATACGGGTCAAAAGATGTTTCAATTACCCGATTAGACAAAGACGGAAAAGAACTTTCTCAATTAATTTTAGGCGGAAAAGGCTTGGATGAAGTGGAAAAGATGATTCCAACGAGAGATGGAGGTGCGTTACTTGGGATTTATTCGAGGAGTTCCGAGGTTCGTGATTCGGGTTCTGAAAAAGATTCCGGGATGCGAGATGCGGGGTCTGCATCAAACGTTCAAAACCCGAACCCCGTATCCCGAAGCTCGAAACAAACTGAAAACTTTGGTGAAGGCGACTACTGGATTGTGAAATTAGACAAAAACGGAAAGGTAGAATGGGAAAAGAATTTTGGAGGAAAAGGAGATGATCATGTCAGAACTTTGGCTTTAACTTCAACAGGTTTCATCATTGGCGGAGAATCAAGATCAGAAAGATCAGGAAACAAAACCGTAGGCATTGAAGAAGGAACAGACCTTTGGCTGATTGCTCTCAATGAAAGAGGAGACGAGCAGTGGCAAAAATCTTACAATTTCAAAAACAGAGATATTCTAATGGGAATGAGTGTGATTCAGAGCCAAGATACAAGAACCAAGAATCAAGACTTTACAAAAGGAATATTGTTGGGAGGTTATACTCAGGCTGAAGGAAGAATACAAACGGATGATGAAACCTTCTGGATGCTCTATCTGGACCAGAATGGAAATGAGCAGTGGAGAAAACACGTAAAGGGAGAATCCAGACAAAAAGAAGAAAGGCTTTCAGATTTAAAACTCAACAGAGACGGTTCGATTATTCTGGCAGGAACCAGTGCAGAAGAACTCGGAAAAGAGAACTGGAAAATTGTGAAACTGGGCGATAAACAGGTAGATCAGCTGATTGAAAAATACGACATTAAGATCTATCCAAATCCAGTATCTGACTATGCTTACGTAGAAATCGGCTTTGATTTTAAAGATGCTGATATTCTTTTGTATGACATGAGCGGAAGGCAGCTTCAAAGTATAAAAACCAAAAACAGAGTCACAAAGATCAATACCCAGGCTTTGGTACAGGGAGCTTATCTGGTGACGATAAAAACTGATACCAACAAAACGGCGAATGCCAAATTAATTAAGAAATAAACAGATGAGAAGAAAAGTGATACTAGTATCCTTATTGTCCATGATGGCACAAAAGGGATATTCTCAGCAAAGTGTCGGAGATGTTGTAACAACTCCTGTTGCGTCACCGTCCATGGCAGCCATGTCCCGTTATTCCGATGTACCCATGTCATTATCCTCAGGGCTTCCTGAAATCGGCCTTCCTCTTCTGAATGCACCGCTTTCAGATGATACGGCATGGCCAATGGGATTAGGTTATAATACAGAAAGTATTTATCAGTCCGGTACAGCGAGTGATGTGGGAGCAGGCTGGTCATTCTTTGGAGCTGCCGTCATCTATAAAAAGATTATTAACGGACTGGATGAATGCTATGATAATGCAAGTTCTGCCAATTATCTGAAAAATGAATTTGATGATATCTACTACTATAATCTTCCGGGATTATCCGGAAAGTTCACTATAAAAAGGGATATCGTAAATAATACGTTTACCCTGATTAATCTTACCCCTAACCATGTCAAAATTGATTATGTAAGGAACAGTAATACAGCAACTTTTAAAGCAGATAGTTTTACCATTACCGCAGATAACGGATACCAATATATTTTTACAGATTTTGATGCGGCCAGATATAGCTGTGGAGAGTTTTTTATGGGAAATGAATACAAAACAGCATATTACCTTACCCGTATTCTGAATCCTATCGGAGTAGAAACAGCGGCGGTAACCTATGATAAAAAAACAAAATACAAAGGAACCAATAATCAATACTTAATCTTCCAGCAGAATAAAATCAAAAGCATTACCAGCCGCAAAGGGCAGGTAGCATTTGACTATGTATATGATGAAACGCTGGAAAACAAAGATGCCAATGCAGAGGCTACTAGTGATCCCTATAGTTTACAGAAAATATACATGAAAAACCCTGCCGGAGAAACATTGTATTCTTATGCATTTAATTATACCATGCTTTCTGTAGGAACTGCTGCTGCACAGAAGAAAAGGATACTGAATTCTGTTATTAAAAATGATAAAAATGGCACTCCTATAGAAAAAAATACTTTTGTGTACACCTATCCTTCAGGGGATGGAGCATTAAAAAAAATGATATCTCCTACGGGAGGTGTAGCTGAATACAACTATGAACCCGGAGAACTGTATTTTAATTTTAATGATCCTGCATTTCTTGCCGGTCTTGTAGGAACCAGTGAGATATCTTATCCCAATATTCAGTATTTTTCTGCTATTAACAGTGGTACGATTAATACCACACAATCTCTGGTTTATAACTTCAATATCCCGGGAAATCAACAGGTAAAGAAAAACTTCCGATTTGTCCTCAATATTACAGATTATGAACGTCCCGATCCTCCACCACCACCATTCCCACCTAAAGAACATAATCTAAAGATTACCTTAAAAAGAGGAACTGAAGTTATTATTCCCACTTTTACCGTTACTTATGATCTATATAACCAAATATATAATCTGAATGCTTATCCGGGAGATTATACTCTGGAAATCGTGCGTACTGGAGAAGCAAAAGCCAATGGAACTTTCAGCAGTTCGGAAGTAAAGGTATACCCGGGACCTTTCAGAAATGCAAAACCAGTAGGACATTCGAGGATTAAAAATATTAAGTATTATAAAGATATCAATGACACAGCTCCACAGAGAACTGTAAATTATACCTATGATTCTTTTGATCTGCCTGACAGTGCAAGCGGATATTTATTTGAAAATGAGAAAGACAGTGAAGAAGATATGGGGACTACGTATACCCTATATAAAAATGTAAAAGTTTCAGAAGCAGGTAAGGGGTCTGTACGTTATTCATTCAAAAATCCGGATGATTATCCGAAGCAGCAAACCGTAGGAGGATCATCTCCTGAATATTTCTGGCCTTATTACAATATCACCAAAGGAGGACTGCTTTCCAAAAAAGAAAATTATGATGATCAGAATACCCTTCTGACCACAGAATTGTACGATTATGAACTGGATAATTTCTCCGATAACGAATATAGCTTCGTGGCAGGTTCCAAAATGACTTCAAAACCCGCCTACATAAAGAAAAGCATCAACACCAATAAGGCGTTCTATCCTGGAGGGAAATTTTTGGAAAGTAAGTCTGAAACTACAGTCAGCAGTTCTAACTTAAAACCCGTCTATACAAAGATGACTACAGATGGTGACATTGCTGAAAAGACTTATACGTATCCGATAGGGCTGTCTGCTTACCAGAAGTTGGAAAATGCCTACATGACAGGGGTTCCTGTGATTACAGAAGAAAAGAAAAATGGAAAAGTATTGTCCAGAGGAGAAACATTATACAGTAATCCTTCCCTTCTGATGCCTACCTCTGTATTGGCCACCAATATTGCAGACGGTTCTAAGAAGGAAACCGGAACATTTGATTTGTATGATGATAAAGGAAATCTTCAGCAGATAACATCCGCAGTGGGAATTTCCACGACCTTCATTTATGGATATAATAAAACACAACTCATTGCCAAAATAGACAGAGCCAAGTTATCAGACATCCCGCAGTCTGCTATCACGGCTATTGTAAATGCTTCCAATGACGATTATATACAGCCTCAGGGAATGACTGCACAACAGTCAGAACAAAATCTCATTAATGCCCTTGATACGTTCAGGCAAAATCCGGCATTGGCAAATTATGTTGTCACCACCTATACCTATGATCCTTTAGTAGGGATGACGAGTACAACTCCACCATCAGGTTTCAGGGAAATATATGAATACGATGATGCAGGAAGACTGAAGAAGGCAAAAAAAATGGAAAAAGATGCAGGAGGAAATATCTCGTATAAAACTGTAAAAGAATATCAGTATCACAACAAACAATAAGCACCATACCATGAAAAATTTTTTAAATATACTCAGTCTGTTGTTTGTGACATTCAGCTTTGCGCAGACCAATTTAACGGCTTCTGAAAATTATATTTACAGCAAAACATGTCTGAATAACGATTGTACCAAAACTTCAGAAAACGTACAGTATTTTGACAGTTGGGGAAGGCCGGTACAGGGCGTAGCCATTAAAGCCTCTCCTTTGGGAAATGATGTGGTAAGCCATATAGAATATGATACCTATGGAAGACAGGTAAAAGATTATCTTCCGGTACCACAGGCGGGAACACAAAACGGAGCGTTTTACCCCTCTCCGCTTGCCAATGCCTCCTCTTTATACGGTAATGAAAAGATCTATTCTGAGAAACTCGTGGAAAACTCTCCGTTGCAAAGAATACAACAGCAGACTCCTTTAGGAAATGCCTGGAGTAATAATCCTATCATGTTTTCTTATGATGCTAACAAAGATGGTGAGGTCACAAAATATACTGTGACTACCACATGGGTAGAAGGAAGAACAAACAGTATTCTTTCCAATAATGGAAACTACACTGTTAATACTTTAGCCAAAAACATGGTAACCGATGAAGACGGTAATGTTACCATAGAGTTTACCAACAAGCAGGGACAAATGATTCTTGCCAGGAAAATGCTGAGTGCTACCGAAAAGGCGGATACTTATTATGTGTATAATGAATTTAATCAACTCGCATACACCCTTCCTCCGTTGGCTTCTGTTTCGGGTGCGGTTTCTGCTTCCACGCTGGATAATCTTTGTTACCAATACCGCTATGACGGATGGAACAGACTGGTAGAAAAGAAACTACCTGGGAAAGGCTGGGAATATTTAGTGTATAACAAAGCTGATCAAATTATTCTGACTCAGGATGCGGCACTTAAAGGAAAAGGACAATGGTTCTTTACCAAATATGACCAGTTTGGAAGAATTGTTTATACCGGAATTACAAATAATACAGCAAGCAGGGTAACGATACAAAACAGTGCTAATATCAATACTGTTTTATATGAAACCAGGGCTGCAACAGCAGGACTGACCTTAAATGGCATGGCTGTTTATTATACTAAACTTGCCACACCTACCACTGTCAGTCAGGTGCTAAGTGTTAATTATTATGATACTTATCCTGCTGGAACTCCTGCAGCACCCACTCAGGTAATGGGGCAGGATATTCTTTCTCAGGATGCCCAAAACAGTGTGATCAGCACGAAAACCTTGCCTACAGCTACTTATGTAAGGAATATTGAAGATAATGGCTGGACAAAGAACTATATCTGGTATGATACCAAAGGAAGGGCAGTAGGATCACATACCATCAATCATTTGGGAGGATATACCAAAACTGAGTCTGAAATCGATTTTGCAGGACTTATTAAACAAACCAAAGCTTACCATAAGAGGCTGACGGGTGATCCTGAAAAGACCATTACCCAAAATTATGAGTACGACAGCCAGGGCAGACTGCTGGTACACAAACACCAGATTGATAATAATACCGTAGAGATCCTTTCGCAAAACACCTATAACGAGTTTTCCCAGCTTTTAAATAAAAAAGTGGGTGGAACCCAGATATCCCAGCCTCTTCAGACGATTGACTACCAGTATAATATCCGAGGGTGGATGACTCAGATCAATGATCCTGCTAATCTTGGGAATGATCTTTTCGGATATAAGATGAACTATAACCAGGTAGAAGGGCTGGAAACTCCCAATCCTGATTATCCTAATTTGAAGGTGAAGCCAAGGTTTAACGGAAACATTGCCGAAGTATCCTGGAAGACTCTGACGGAAGAAAATGAACCTCTGAAAAGATACAGCTATTCTTACGATGCCCTAAACAGACTTTCTGCAGGCTTTTATCAAAAGGCAGGAAAAGAAACGGCGAAAGAGTATTTTGAAAGTATGGAATACGATCTGAACGGAAATATCACGAGACTGAAAAGATCCGGAGAACTGGCCATTGGAAATACAACAGCTCTGGCCATAGATAATCTGAAGTACGATTACACAGGAAATAAACTGATCAGGGTTACCGATGAGCAACAGAACCCATCAGGCTATCCTTATATGGCTAACCCCGGAACCATAAGATATGATAATGACAGCTCAGATGGAAACGGAAATATGATCAGTCACCCGGATCAAGGTATTTCTGCCATTCAATATAATTATCTAAATTTACCGCAACAAATTACCCAAAACGCTAAAGTAACCCAATATACCTACAG
Source organism: Chryseobacterium metallicongregator (assembly GCF_031324065.1). Lineage (NCBI taxonomy): Bacteria > Pseudomonadati > Bacteroidota > Flavobacteriia > Flavobacteriales > Weeksellaceae > Chryseobacterium > Chryseobacterium metallicongregator. The sequence goes on along the minus strand of NZ_JAVIXS010000004.1, from coordinate 2,680 downwards.
AGCGGATGGTGTAAAGCTAAAGAAGCTCTTTGGAAATATAGAAACAGATTACCTGGACGGGTTTCAGTACAAATCTACCTTCCAAATAGAATCATGGAATGGAGAGGGCGTCTTCCAGTCTGACCCGAATGAGATCCCGGTTTTGAAACTAAGGATCATTCCCACAGCAGAAGGATATTATGATGTACTGAATGAACGCTATGTTTATAACTATACAGATCATCTCGGAAATGTGAGACTTAGTTATACAGACACCAATAAGGATGGGATCATCCAGCCAAGAAGATACAATGCTTCTATGTGTAGTGGTAAATTTTGTATTGATGACTGGAAACCGGGGGAAATTGTAGAAGTGAATAATTATTATCCTTTCGGGATGATGCATAATTATACCGCTACGACGCAGAATGCTTATCAATACAAGTACAACGGAAAGGAGCTTCAGGAAAGTGGAATGTATGATTACGGGGCAAGGATGTATATGCCGGACCTTGGAAGGTGGGGTGTAATAGATCCGCTGGCAGAAACATCCAGAAGATGGAGTACCTATGCTTATGCTTATGACAACCCTGTAATGTTTATAGACCCGGATGGAATGCAGAATGTGTCTGCCTCACAGAGAGAGCATGATTCTGCCTTATTCTGGAATTTTGATCAGAATACGACGTTATATGGAAGCAGCTGGTTTGGCAGTTCTTATGAAAGTGCAGGATTTGGTGGTAATTTAAAAACAATGTCGAATAGTGGAGATGGTGGAGGCTCTGGAGCTATACAAGGACCAAAACCTAATATTTTTAAAAGTATAGGTAAATTCTTTAAAAGAATACTAGGTAAAAGTAAACGTGCTACTATAGGTGTTCTAACTGTTGGAGCTGCTACATTTGAAGGTTTTGCTCCTCCGGTAGAACTTGGTCCAATTGTAACAAGATTGGCGGGTTATGCAAGATTAAGTTTATGGAGTTTACCTTTAATGCTTAATGGAGATAGTGGCTTTTCTGCAAATTCTAAACCGATTACGGGTGCTACTGATATTCCTGTTACAACAACGGCTGATGAATCAGAGCCAGGTGAAATGATTACCTTATATCGAGGAGTTTCGTCGAAAGCTAAAGGCTCTATGTATTTTGAAGCATCACAAGGTATTGCTATACCAAATGGTTACAGACAAGTTGCTGCAACTTGGGGACCTCACAATGACATGGAAGCACATGCCGGAGGAGATAATTTAAGTATCTGGACAAGTTGGAGTACAAGTAAAGAATCTGCTAGAGATTTTGCTACAGGCGTAGCAATGTATGAAAATGGAATTCCAGGAATTATCATTTCTAAACAATTTAAAGTTGGTACAGTACTCCCTAATCCGTATAATCCACAAGAAGCGGAATGGTTAGTTACAGGAGTAGTATATGGAGCGAAAGTTGAGTATGTTTTACCCAGATAAAAATAAAACATCAAAAATATGTTAACTGAAGAAAAAATTTTTAACTTAATTAAAGAGAAAAGAAAATTTTTAGAAACTTTTGAAAACTATAAAGTTAAGATTAGTAATAGTAATAATTTTGAAAGAGAAAATCTGATTGGAGTATATAAAATTAGACAGTATACTGCTACTCGAACAGGAAATAATAAGTTGTCTGATGAAATGGGCACTCTGATCTTAAACCTGGAAAATTATACTGGAAATAAATTAAGATTAGTGAGCTTATTAGGAAAAACATATTATGGAATATATTATTTGAGTGAAAATTTTGATAAAGTTATTGGATATTTAGATAGAGAAATTGATGATAACGAATTTAATTTAATGAAATAATAATCGTTACTCCAAGCTGATTTTTGTACAGCTTATCTCCAAATTAATTAAAACCACTGTTTTTGCAGTGGCTTTTATTCTCTATTCTAAAGAAACCGTTATATTTACCAGTACAGAAATCACCTTGGCAATGCCAGAGTAAGCTTTGCCAAAAACAGCGATGGAGCTATTGAAATGCCCCACTGTCGGAAGAATACTTATTGTGGAAATACTATCAATTCAATATCTATCATGTGTGATGTTGATATATTAATTCAGAATAATAAAAGAGCTTCTGTTAAAAATATAAGATCATAAAAAAATAGGAATTCAATCTGATATTTTGATCTTTGGTTTTTAAATCACACGAAAGGATTCGTACAGCCGCCAGGGATACATTAATGTAAGTAGCCCAAGTAATTCAAATGTAAATATTAAAGCAATTAAACCTTAATATATGAGATTATTAATATATTCTATTATTACATTCGTGGTAATTTATCTTCTGATGTTTTTTTTTATCAATGTCGTATTTAATCTAAATAACACGAATCTAGTTTCACTTGTTTCTATAATATTATTTATAGTAATTTATATTTATTATAGATTTTTTTTAAAAAGAAAATATTAAAAGGAATCCGCGCTCGTGTCCACAAATAAACAAAACCACTGCACAGCAGTGGTTTTTCGTTTTATTAAAAGTGTATTTTTTATAAGCTCTCTTACTTATCAAGCAGCTTTTCCAGTCTGCTCATCATTTCATCCTTTTCCTTCAGCATACGCTCATACAAAGCGATTTTTTCTTCGTGAAGTTTAAGGATAGTTTCTACTGGATTGAATATAGGATTAGTATTATGGGCATTGAATATTGAACCATTATCTMAAGAA
>NZ_JAVIXS010000039.1:0-1113 GCF_031324065.1 Chryseobacterium metallicongregator | reverse complement strand
GGGCTCTGATCTGTTTATAAGAGACTGGTGCTGTGTTTATTAGTGACGATATTGGTGACAATTCTGCTTATCAGGACTTTTTTATTAAAAAAAACATAGAAACAACTGTGGTAGAATACAATGGAAAATACATCGGTGTTTTTATAAAACAATAAAGAAAAACCACTCACATCTCTTCATCAGGCAAGTTCACTTGCCCATCCTTCGCCGCCTTAAAATATAAAATCCTTCATTTGAAAACTTTGCGTTAAATTCAATGGTARTAAAATCTCCTGCAGATCAAGCAGATATCACAGATTATAACTCTAAAAAGATCAAAATCTACGAGAAACTATCATCCGCTTCATCAGGCAGGTTCACTTGCCCATCCTTCGCCACCTTAAAATATAAAATCCTTCACTTGAAAACTTTGCGTTAAATTCAATGGTAATAAAATCTCCTGCAGATCAAGCAGATATCACAGATTATAACTCTAAAAAGATCAAAATCTACGAGAAACTATCATCCGCTTCATCAGGCAGGTTCACTTGCCCATCCTTCGCCACCTTAAAATATAAAATCCTTCACTTGAAAACTTTGCGTTAAATTCAATGGTAATAAAATCTCCTGCAGATCAAGCAGATATCACAGATTATAACTCTAAAAAGATCAAAATCTACGAGAAACTATCATCCGCTTCATCAGGCAGGTTCACTTGCCCATCCTTCGCCACCTTAAAATATAAAATCCTTCACTTGAAAACTTTGCGTTAAATTCAATGGTAATAAAATCTCCTGCAGATCAAGCAGATATCACAGATTATAACTCTAAAAAGATCAAAATCTACGAGAAACTATCATCCGCTTCATCAGGCAAGTTCACTTGCCCATCCTTTGCTTCCTTAAAATATAAAATCCTTCATTTGAAAACTTTGCGTTTAATTCAATAATAGTAAAATCTCCCGCAGATCAAGCAGATATCACAGATTATAACTCTAAAAAGATCAAAATCTACGAGAAACTATCATCCGCTTCATCAGGCAGGTTCACTTGCCCATCCTTCGCCACCTTAAAATATAAAATCCTTCACTTGAAAACTTTGCGTTAAATTCAATGGTAATAAAATCTCCTGCAG
>NZ_JAVIXS010000038.1:0-1422 GCF_031324065.1 Chryseobacterium metallicongregator | reverse complement strand
ATTGGTTACTACATTCTGATACGTTGCAGATAACTATACAGTATTTTTTGTTCCGCCCTGTGTTCCGGCAGCTGTAGCTGCTTTAATTGTCAAAACATTGCCAGGAATTAAGTTCGTTCCTTTCATTTCATTAGCACCTCCTGATTTTACTTTAACATTAAAGTTCTTCGTGGAAGTAACTTTTAAAGAGTTGGCTTTAGTATTCGTCTGATCAGAGTTATAGTCTGCTGCTGTAACGTAGTTAAAGTCAACTGAATTACCAATGGCAGTACTTCCTGCGTCAATGGAGATTACGTCGTTCAGAGTAATGTTTACCGTTGTGGTTGCAGTTGTATTTTGAGCTTGAACATTGTTAGTTCCTAATATGATCGCTCCAAAAGTTAAGGCTGTGATTACGATTTGTTTTTTCATGATGGTAATATTTTATTGTTATTTTTTACTTAATTGTTATCTTTTGTATACTGCAAATTTATAGTGGTGCTAAAAGTTTCTTTGTAGTGGAAAAAGGAAGTTCACGTAGTAAAATCACTACATGGTTTATTCATTTGACTTAAATAGTAAAACCCTCAACACTTAGAAAGTGTTGAGGGCATATATAAATTGCTGTTATTTCTATTATAAAGCTGTCGTAATATAAATTCCCGGATTTTGAGTTTTATCTATAATCGGTACAATACATACAAAATCAAAGGCCTCCTGAGGAAGCCTTCGAAACACCAAATCACAAAATATTAATATGAAAAATTAATTTATAAAGCTGTTGCGGTATAAGTTACTGTTTGCGTATAAGTTCCGGCTGGTTTACCTAAAATATCAGAAGATGAGGATTTTGCTGCTGGAATAGTGTAATCCAGATTCAATGTTAAGGCACTTCCAAGAGGAGCATTGGTAACTAAATTCTGATCCGTTGCAGATAAAACTACAGTATTTTTTGTTCCGCCCATTGTTCCGGCAGCTGTAGCTGCTTTAATTGTCAAAACATTGACAGGAATTAAGTTCGTTCCATTCATAAAATTAGCACCTCCTGCTTTTACTTTAACATTAAAGTTCTTCGTGGAAGTAACTTTTAAAGAGTTGGCTTTAGTAATGGTCTGATCAGAGTTGTAATCTGCTGCAGTAACGTAGTTAAAGTCAACTGTATTACCAATGGCAGTACTTCCTGCGTCAATGGAGATTACGTCGTTCAGAGTAATGTTTACCGTTGTGGTTGCAGTTGTATTTTGAGCTTGAACATTGTTAGTTCCTAATATGATCGCTCCAAAAGTTAAGGCTGTGATTACGATTTGTTTTTTCATGATGGTAATATTTTATTGTTATTTTTTACTTAATTGTTATCTTTTGTATACTGCAAATTTATAGTGGTGCTAAAAGTTTCTTTGTAGTGGAAAAAGGAAGTTCACGTAGTAAAATCACTACATGGTT
>NZ_JAVIXS010000037.1:0-1084 GCF_031324065.1 Chryseobacterium metallicongregator | reverse complement strand
CAAAGGCGCAAAGTTTTTAAATATTGATATGTTTTTTAAGGCSCAAGAAAATCACAGATTTTCAGCAGATAAGGATATCAGGATATAGAAATTTTATCGAAGATAAAATCCTTGCGCCTTAAACAGTATCCCTATAATAAGAATTTGCGTCTTTGCGATTTCCAACCAAAAATAAGCAGATGGATCATCATAAAAAAAAGCACGTTCTCACGTGCTCCCAGAAAAAGTATTTATTCTTACTGATTAATACAATGGCTTATTATTTTGTTTTAAGCGCAAAGGCGCAAAGTTTTTAAATATTGATATGTTTTTTAAGGCGCAAGAAAATCAAAGATTTTCAGCAGATAAGGATATCAGGATATAGAAATTTTATCGAAGATAAAATCCTTGCGCCTTAAACAGTATCCCTATAATAAGAATTTGCGTCTTTGCGATTTCCAACCAAAAATAAGCAGATGGATCATCATAAAAAAAGCACGTTTTCACGTGCTCCCAGAAAAAGTATTTATTCTTACTGATTAATACAATGGCTTATTATTTTGTTTTAAGCGCAAAGGCGCAAAGTTTTTAAATATTGATATGTTTTTTAAGGCGCAAGAAAATCAAAGATTTTCAGCAGATAAGGATATCAGGATATAGAAATTTTATCGAAGATAAAATCCTTGCGCCTTAAACAGTATCCCTATAATAAGAATTTGCGTCTTTGCGATTTCCAACCAAAAATAAGCAGATGGATCATCATAAAAAAAAGCACGTTTTCACGTGCTCCCAGAAAAAGTATTTATTCTTACTGATTAATACAATGGCTTATTATTTTGTTTTAAGCGCAAAGGCGCAAAGTTTTTAAATATTGATATGTTTTTTAAGGCGCAAGAAAATCAAAGATTTTCAGCAGATAAGGATATCAGGATATAGAAATTTTATCGAAGATAAAATCCTTGCGCCTTAAACAGTATCCCTATAATAAGAATTTGCGTCTTTGCGATTTCCAACCAAAAATAAGCAGATGGATCATCATAAAAAAAAGCACGTTTTCACGTGCTCCCAGAAAAAGTATTTATTCTTACTGATTAATACAATGGCT
>NZ_JAVIXS010000036.1:0-726 GCF_031324065.1 Chryseobacterium metallicongregator | reverse complement strand
CGTTAGATGTTTGAGAGGGCTTGATTCTAGTACGAGAGGACCGAATTGAACAAACCTCTGGTGTATCAGTTGTACCGCCAGGTGCACCGCTGAGTAGCTACGTTTGGAAGAGATAATCACTGATTGCATATTAGTGAGAAAATCGCCTCAAGATGAGACATCTTTTAAGGGTCGTTGTAGATGACGACGTTGATAGGCTATAGGTGTAAAGACAGTAATGTCATAGCCAAGTAGTACTAATTACCCGTAGATTTATAGTCTATGGTTACTAATAAACCAAGTGCTTTATGCGCAGTGAAGGTTTTGTCTTTGTGAAAGTTTTTATCGCTTAAAAACGCAATAAGCTTCAGGCTTCAGTCCTAATGCTTAAAGCTATATACAACCTTTAGGGTGGTTTTAGCGGTGGGGCTCACCTGTTCCCATTCCGAACACAGAAGTTAAGCCCACCAGCGCCGATGGTACTGCTAACGCGGGAGAGTAGGCCGCCGCCAGTTTTTATTTTATTTTTAAAAAACCTTTATCTTTACGATAAAGGTTTTTTTGTTGTATACCTACACCAACAGACACATAAGTAATGAGTAATGAGTAATGAGTAATGAGTAATAGATAATAAGTCACTATGACTAATCTCCGTTGTCTTTATGCCTCCAGCTTCCTGCTTCCTGCTTCCAGCCCTCTTTTTTCTATTCTTTAACTAACAATTGGTCTTTACCTTCAATACTATAT
>NZ_JAVIXS010000035.1:0-1003 GCF_031324065.1 Chryseobacterium metallicongregator | reverse complement strand
GCTGACACGGACATAAATGGTTGCATTTCCGGAAAGATAAGCTGCAGGATTGGCAATGGTATTGGTATTTCCTGCATTGGCGTCTGCCAAAGTCGTATAATATGAAAACACAGTTCCGGGAGTAGTACTTATTAAAGTTTGTGCGGATGTTAAATCGAAATTAGCTGTTGCGGAGCTGGAACATTCGCTTAAGGTTGCGTTCTGAACTACCGGAACCACACCTTGAGTTACGGTCACGGATTTTTGATATTGGCAACCTGAAGGCGTAGTAACAGTCACTGTATACACACCTCCTGCCGTAACGGTATTGGTAGATCCATTTACCCCGTTTGACCAGGAAAAAGTATTTCCGGTTCCTGTAGAAGTGGCTGTTAAAGTAGTTGCTGAAGATTCACAAAGAATCAGGTTTCCTGTAATCTGTACATCAGGATTGCTTTCAGCATTGATGGTAACAGAAGTAGAAGTACTTGTACATGATCCATTGCTGTTGGATAGGGTATAGGTTCCCGGAGAAGTTACGGTAATAGATTGTGTTGTTGCCCCTGTAGACCATATATTTCCAGTAGTTTGGTTTGAGGTAAGAGTCACGCTGCCACCATAACAAATGGTAGCTGATGAAGGAGTGATAACAGGATTTACAGTCTGTGTTACTGTAAGCTGCAATTGAGCCACTTTGAAACATGCTCCTGAGCTGACACGGACATAAATGGTTGCATTTCCGGAAAGATAAGCTGCAGGATTGGCAATGGTATTGGTATTTCCTGCATTGGCGTCTGCCAAAGTCGTATAATATGAAAACACAGTTCCGGGAGTAGTACTTATTAAAGTTTGTGCGGATGTTAAATCGAAATTAGCTGTTGTGGAGCTGGAACATTCGCTTAAGGTTGCGTTCTGAACTACCGGAACCACAGATTGAGTTAAGGTCTCGGATGTTTGAGAATGGCAACCGGAAGGCGTAGTAACAGTCACTGTATACACACCTCCTGCCGTAACGGTATTGGTA
>NZ_JAVIXS010000034.1:0-2500 GCF_031324065.1 Chryseobacterium metallicongregator | reverse complement strand
TTCCTCTTCTTCATTTCTCAATCTCTTCCCTATACTAATTTCTAGTGGGTTTTGTATTTTTAATATAAATCAACCAAACAAAAAACTAAAGCTATGGCTTTAAGTAAGTATTATGTATCTTACGATACTGATTTTGTTTAACGTCTTAAGACGCTCTAAAATGAGATGTTCCAGCCGCACCTTCCGGTACGGCTACCTTGTTACGACTTAGCCCTAGTTACCTGTTTTACCCTAGGCAGCTCCTGTTACGGTCACCGACTTCAGGTACCCCAGACTTCCATGGCTTGACGGGCGGTGTGTACAAGGCCCGGGAACGTATTCACCGCGCCATGGCTGATGCGCGATTACTAGCGATTCCAGCTTCATAGAGTCGAGTTGCAGACTCCAATCCGAACTGAGACCGGCTTTCGAGATTTGCATCACTTCGCAGTGTAGCTGCCCTCTGTACCGGCCATTGTATTACGTGTGTGGCCCAAGGCGTAAGGGCCGTGATGATTTGACGTCATCCCCACCTTCCTCTCTACTTGCGTAGGCAGTCTCACTAGAGTCCCCAACTTAATGATGGCAACTAGTGACAGGGGTTGCGCTCGTTGCAGGACTTAACCTAACACCTCACGGCACGAGCTGACGACAACCATGCAGCACCTTGAAAAATGTCCGAAGAAAAGTCTATTTCTAAACCTGTCATTTCCCATTTAAGCCTTGGTAAGGTTCCTCGCGTATCATCGAATTAAACCACATAATCCACCGCTTGTGCGGGCCCCCGTCAATTCCTTTGAGTTTCAAACTTGCGTTCGTACTCCCCAGGTGGCTAACTTATCACTTTCGCTTAGTCTCTGAAGCTTGCGCTCCAAAAACGAGTTAGCATCGTTTACGGCGTGGACTACCAGGGTATCTAATCCTGTTCGCTCCCCACGCTTTCGTCCATCAGCGTCAGTTGTTGCTTAGTAACCTGCCTTCGCAATTGGTGTTCTAAGTAATATCTATGCATTTCACCGCTACACTACTTATTCCAGCTACTTCAACAACACTCAAGACTTGCAGTATCAATGGCAGTTTCACAGTTAAGCTGTGAGATTTCACCACTGACTTACAAATCCGCCTACGGACCCTTTAAACCCAATAAATCCGGATAACGCTTGCACCCTCCGTATTACCGCGGCTGCTGGCACGGAGTTAGCCGGTGCTTATTCGTATAGTACCTTCAGCTAGATACACGTATCTAGGTTTATCCCTATACAAAAGAAGTTTACAACCCATAGGGCCGTCGTCCTTCACGCGGGATGGCTGGATCAGGCTCTCACCCATTGTCCAATATTCCTCACTGCTGCCTCCCGTAGGAGTCTGGTCCGTGTCTCAGTACCAGTGTGGGGGATCACCCTCTCAGGCCCCCTAAAGATCGTAGACTTGGTGAGCCGTTACCTCACCAACTATCTAATCTTGCGCGTGCCCATCTCTATCCACCGGAGTTTTCAATATTAAATGATGCCATTCAATATATTATGGGGTATTAATCTTCCTTTCGAAAGGCTATCCCCCTGATAAAGGCAGGTTGCACACGTGTTCCGCACCCGTACGCCGCTCTCAAGATCCCGAAGAATCTCTACCGCTCGGCTTGCATGTGTTAGGCCTCCCGCTAGCGTTCATCCTGAGCCAGGATCAAACTCTCCATTGTATGTTTGTCTGACTCACTCAAAGTTTTTAACGCTTTAGTTTTTCCTTACTTGGTTGTTATATTGTATGTCAATGATCTTTATATCTTTCGCTTTTTAACGCAGCAATCTTTCTGTCAGTGTTGCTCCGTATTTGCGAGTGCAAAAGTAAAACTTTATTTTTAATTGACCAAATGTTTTTGAAGAAAATTTTAAAGTTTTTTAAGTAACCTTAATTCTTCCAAAACCCTCAATCCATCTACTCCTGCGCTCCCTCTAATTGGGACTGCAAAGATAATAACTATTTTTTAACTGACAACTTTTTTTGTAAAAAAAATTAAAGTTTTTTTTCGTCCTTATCTTATGAAGTAGTTTATGTTTCTGCCTTTATAAAGGCGCTTCTGCGCTACTGAATGTATTTCGTTTTTCAGTGGGGCAAAGATAGAAACTTCCCATACACTACGCAACTTTATTTAACATAAATTTTACCTTTTATTAATATTTAGACCTAAACAACTGGATAGCAGGGTGAAAAATTTTAAACATTTGTTTGGAGGATCGGGTGAGGGTGTCAGAGGGTTGGAGAGTTGGAGCGTTGGAGAGGGTGAGAGGCGTGTTTCGGGGAGCGGGATGCGGGGGGTTGGGGTGTGGAAGATCAAAATAGGGTATATATTATATATAGTAGAGCTTTTTTAAATTAATAACCTATATATAAGCTTTGGCTAAAGCCAAACTAAGGAATTATTTTTTTACTAAACGGGCTAAAGCCCGCTCCTATTGAATAGTTATAATGAACCACAGATGGCACAGATTGACACAGATAAAATGTTTGCTTTTATATTATATAT
>NZ_JAVIXS010000033.1:0-773 GCF_031324065.1 Chryseobacterium metallicongregator | reverse complement strand
AGTCGTGGCTAAGGAACTAGGCAAAATAGTCTCGTAACTTCGGAAGAAGAGACGCCAACAGCAATGTTGGCCGCAGTGAAGAGGCCCAGGCGACTGTTTATCAAAAACACAGGACTCTGCTAAATCGAAAGATGCTGTATAGGGTCTGACACCTGCCCGGTGCTGGAAGGTTAAGGAAGGTGCTTAGAGTTAAATCGAAGGCATTAACTGAAGCCCCAGTAAACGGCGGCCGTAACTATAACGGTCCTAAGGTAGCGAAATTCCTTGTCGGGTAAGTTCCGACCTGCACGAATGGTGTAACGATCTGGGCACTGTCTCAGCCACGAGCTCGGTGAAATTGTAGTATCGGTGAAGATGCCGATTACCCGCAATGGGACGAAAAGACCCTGTGAACCTTTACTATAACTTCGTATTGACTTTGAGTAAGTAATGTGTAGGATAGGTGGGAGGCTTTGAAGCAGGCACGCTAGTGTTTGTGGAGCCAACGTTGAAATACCACCCTTTACTTACTTGGAGCCTAACTTCTTTTAGAAGGACATTGCGTGGTGGGTAGTTTGACTGGGGTGGTCGCCTCCAAAAGAGTAACGGAGGCTTTCAAAGGTACCCTCAGCACGCTTGGTAACCGTGCGTAGAGTGTAATGGCATAAGGGTGCTTGACTGTGAGACCTACAAGTCGATCAGGTGCGAAAGCAGGACATAGTGATCCGGTGGTTCCGTATGGAAGGGCCATCGCTCATAGGATAAAAGGTACTCCGGGGATAACAGGCTAGTCT
>NZ_JAVIXS010000032.1:0-822 GCF_031324065.1 Chryseobacterium metallicongregator | reverse complement strand
CGGACCGCTCGACTAGTGAGCTGTTACGCACTCTTTAAATGAATGGCTGCTTCCAAGCCAACATCCTAGCTGTCAATGCAGTCCAACCGCGTTGTTTCAACTTAACATATATTTTGGGACCTTAGCTGTTGGTCTGGGTTCTTTCCCTCTCGGACATGGACCTTAGCACCCATGCCCTCACTGCCGTAGAACATTTATTAGCATTCGGAGTTTGTCAGGAATTGGTAGGCGATGAAACCCCCGCATCCAATCAGTAGCTCTACCTCTAATAAACTTATATACGACGCTGCACCTAAATGCATTTCGGAGAGTACGAGCTATCTCCCAGTTTGATTGGCCTTTCACCCCTACCCACAGGTCATCCGAAGACTTTTCAACGTCAACCGGTTCGGTCCTCCACTCTGTGTTACCAGAGCTTCAACCTGCCCATGGGTAGATCACAAGGTTTCGCGTCTAATCCTACTAACTATGCGCCCTATTCAGACTCGCTTTCGCTCCGGCTCCGGTACTTAATACCTTAACCTCGCTAGTAAAATTAACTCGTAGGCTCATTATGCAAAAGGCACGCCGTCACAGCTGTATGCTGCTCCGACCGCTTGTAGGCGTACGGTTTCAGGTTCTATTTCACCCTTCTATTCGAAGTGCTTTTCACCTTTCCTTCACAGTACTTGTTCACTATCGGTCTTTCAGGAGTATTTAGCCTTGGAGGATGGTCCCCCCATATTCAGACAGGATTTCACGTGTCCCGCCCTACTCATTTATCATCTTAATATGCCTTTCATATACGGGGCTATCACCCTCTACGGCTGTTCTTTCCAGAAC
>NZ_JAVIXS010000031.1:0-772 GCF_031324065.1 Chryseobacterium metallicongregator | reverse complement strand
GTTCATCAGTTTGAAAGAAAGAAATTAAGATCATTGACATTAACGGTAAAGACATCACAAAGAGAAAACCGAGCGCATAAAGCGCTTGAGTAACCAATAGGAAAGAAATCGTTAAGGGCGTATGGCGGATGCCTAGGCTTTCAGAGGCGACGAAGGACGTGGTAAGCTGCGAAAAGCTGCGGGGATTGGCACACACGAATTGATCCGCAGATATCCGAATGGGGCAACCCGGCATGTTGAAGACATGTCACCTCGTAAGAGGAGCAAACCCGGAGAACTGAAACATCTAAGTACCCGGAGGAAAAGAAATCGAAGAGATTCCGTAAGTAGTGGCGAGCGAAAGCGGATTAGCCCAAAAGTCTTTTTATGTTTAATAGAATGTTCTGGAAAGAACAGCCGTAGAGGGTGATAGCCCCGTATATGAAAGGCATATTAAGATGATAAATGAGTAGGGCGGGACACGTGAAATCCTGTCTGAATATGGGGGGACCATCCTCCAAGGCTAAATACTCCTGAAAGACCGATAGTGAACAAGTACTGTGAAGGAAAGGTGAAAAGCACTTCGAATAGAAGGGTGAAATAGAACCTGAAACCGTACGCCTACAAGCGGTCGGAGCAGCATACAGCTGTGACGGCGTGCCTTTTGCATAATGAGCCTACGAGTTAATTTTACTAGCGAGGTTAAGGTATTAAGTACCGGAGCCGGAGCGAAAGCGAGTCTGAATAGGGCGCATAGTTAGTAGGATTAGACGCGAAACCTTGTGATCTACCC
>NZ_JAVIXS010000030.1:0-742 GCF_031324065.1 Chryseobacterium metallicongregator | reverse complement strand
GGTTGAAGCTCTGGTAACACAGAGTGGAGGACCGAACCGGTTGACGTTGAAAAGTCTTCGGATGACCTGTGGGTAGGGGTGAAAGGCCAATCAAACTGGGAGATAGCTCGTACTCTCCGAAATGCATTTAGGTGCAGCGTCGTATATAAGTTTATTAGAGGTAGAGCTACTGATTGGATGCGGGGGTTTCATCGCCTACCAATTCCTGACAAACTCCGAATGCTAATAAATGTTCTACGGCAGTGAGGGCATGGGTGCTAAGGTCCATGTCCGAGAGGGAAAGAACCCAGACCAACAGCTAAGGTCCCAAAATATATGTTAAGTTGAAACAACGCGGTTGGACTGCATTGACAGCTAGGATGTTGGCTTGGAAGCAGCCATTCATTTAAAGAGTGCGTAACAGCTCACTAGTCGAGCGGTCCGGCATGGATAATAATCGGGCATAAACATATTACCGAAGCTATGGATTTGTATTTTAGATACATCTGGTAGGAGAGCATTCTATTTGCGCCGAAGCAGTACTGTGAGGTATTGTGGAGCGGATAGAAAAGAAAATGTAGGCATAAGTAACGATAAAGCAGGCGAGAAACCTGCTCACCGAAAGACCAAGGCTTCCTCAGCCATGCTAATCAGCTGAGGGTTAGTCGGGACCTAACGCGAACCCGAAAGGGGTAGTGGATGGACAATGGGTTAATATTCCCATACTTGCTCACGAATAAAGGGGACGGTTGGATGTAGCTGC